>JAXJYR010000288.1:0-1293 GCA_036306885.1 Longicatena sp. | reverse complement strand
GTATAATGGTTACATATGTAAAGAAGTATTTCTTTGACATGATAAAGTCATTGCAATGAATCAAAAAACTTACTAAAAGAGGGAGGAATATTATGATGAAAACTTTTATTGATTTACACACGCATAGTCTTCGTAGCGATGGTGCTTATACACCAGAAGAATTATGTATCAAAGCTATAGATGCTGGAATTAAAATTTTAGCCATTACAGATCACAATTATACTGAAGACCTTTCTTCACTACGTAAACAATTTCCTAAAATCAATCTGATTCAAGGCTGCGAAATTTCTTGTATGTATACTAACACTTTAAATGAAGAAATTGAAATCCATGTGATTGGATTAGGATTTGATCCAAATCATCCTAAAATTCAATCCTTACTAGCTAAAAATGATCCTGATTTAGTTACTTATATTCATGCTATCTTAGAGCGTTTACGTGAATGTAAGATTGACTTAGGTAGTTATGAAGATATTCAAAAACGTTGTCCTAACAGTCGTAAGATTGGACGTTCAAATGTAGCGAAGTGTATGGTAGATATGGGATATGTTGCATCAGTTGATGAAGCATTAGATGTTTATATTGGTTCCTATGGTGAAAAACGTGCCTATGTGCCAAAAGACATTCAATATGTGTCAATAGAAGAAGCCATTTCCGCCATCATTGAAGCTGGTGGTGTCGCTGTTCTTGCGCATCTTTACTACTATGGTATGAGTGAACATGAAAATGATATCTTAGTAAAAAGATTTAAGGAGCTTAGCGGTTCTCATGGTGGAATGGAAGTCTACTATGGAATTTATACGAACCAACAACGTGAAATATTAAAACAAATTGCGGATAAATATCAATTGATGTATAGTGCTGCCAGTGATTATCATGGTCAACGTCAAAGAGATTGTTTAGATAATAGATTTCTAAGTACTGACTGTCAAGAACTCCTAAAGCATTTAGGTTTTGGCAAAGAATGGATATAAATACTTTTTTGTTCATCGCAATATCTTAACAAAATGTTTTCAATTAACATTTTATTATCCAACAATTCCTAAAATAAGGTATAATATAAGATATTTTAGAAAGGAGTTTTTTATGCAATTATTTAAAGAGTTTTTAAAGTATTACAAACCGTACAAAGTTCTATTTATCTTAGATATGCTTGCTGCGATTACAATTAGTGTTATTGATTTAGCATTCCCACAAATTTTAAATTATTTAAATGACACCTTTTATTTACAAACCAAAGAAGCTATTTATCAATCACTTGGTATTCTTGCCATTGGATTATTAATTATGTAT
>JAXJYR010000287.1:0-3391 GCA_036306885.1 Longicatena sp. | reverse complement strand
TGTTTTTTTAAAGAAACAATACAAATCAACCACATTACCATTACAATCAACCAATAAATAATAGCGACAGTTGCATGTTCCTGTTGAAATAACTGCTTAGATTCACCGTTTGTTTGACGAATATGACGAGAAGCCTCAATCATTTCTTGACCATAGGTGTAGGTAGGATTGGCAATCTTTAAATGCGCATATCCTTGAGATAACAAATCCTTTTGTAATAATGAATCATCTACCACCAAATATACCTGATGCTGTAATGCTTGTTCCTCATGCTCAACTTCAATTGTTTTAGCTCTACCTAATACCTGACACACATGATGGTAATCGTCCACTTCAATATTAAATAATTCAATTGTTTCAATTTTATCTTCAATATTTAGTGAAATATGATTCACATCACATTGATGTAAGGTACAAGGTGTTCGCTTACTTTGTATAAAAGGTAAAAGAGT
This sequence comes from Longicatena sp., assembly GCA_036306885.1. GTDB lineage: Bacteria > Bacillota_I > Bacilli_A > Erysipelotrichales > Erysipelotrichaceae > JAXJYR01. The sequence goes on along the minus strand of JAXJYR010000287.1, from coordinate 2,939 downwards.
CAGTAATAATCGCTTTTTCATAGTTTCACCTCAGCATTATTGTTGACTCTTTTTTTCTTCTTATTCTTGATTTTCGCGCATTTGATTCGCCATTTCTTTTAATTTAGCAAGGCGATGCTTCATTCCTGATTTTGAAATTTTTTCATTAAATTCACTTTCGCAGTAATCACATAGCTCATTTAAACTTCCTTCATTTAAAGCCATTCTAGCTAATGCTGCATGTTTTAATTTCTCAGGAAGATTATCGACTCCATAATAGTTATCAATCCATTGAATATCTTCTAATTGTTTTGCACCTGCAGCAATCGACTTCATTTCATTCGCTAGCTCACAATTATCTAATCGTTTTAAAGAATTAATTAAATCTCGTTGGATACGTGCATCTTCAAATTTAAATAATGATTCACTCGTTCCCATTAAACGTAGAAAATCGCCAATATGATCGCTTGCTTTAATATAGACAACATATTGATTACGGCGTTTAATCATTTTAGCACCTAAATAATATTCATTCATTAACGCTTGTAAAAATTCCGCATGGCTTTCTTCACTCGTACTAATTTCTAAATGATAGTTTGTTGTCTTCGGTGCATTGACACTTCCACCTGCTAAAAATGCTCCAGCTAAATAAGCTCTCATACAACAATCAGAAGAAAGTGATTCTTTTGAAATATGTGCTTGTAATCCAGCATCTGTAAGAATTTCTAAATCTTCTAGAATTTCACTGGCATGACTGGAAACACGTAAAATATAAACGTTATTCTTTTTTAATTTCATTTTCTTCATAACTGAAAATTGCATTTTAGCTTGATAGCGTTCTTTAATCAAGTTGAATATCCTTTTCGCCGTTGGTGCATGCTCACACTTAATGCGTAAATCCATTCCGTTGATTGAAAAATTAATACTACATAGCATTTGAACCAAGGCAGACAATTCCGCTTTTACACAACACGCATGTAACTCATTCATTGCAATTTCTTGTTTGACTTCACTTGTAAACGACATTTATTTTAACTCCTGTTCAATAATTTCCGCAATCACATCACGGATTTTACTACTATCATGACGAATTAAAGCATCTTCGAAGCTTAACACATCACGATAAAGAATTTGGTAATCATGTTTTTCTTCCTTAACATGTACGGGTATTGATCCCATTGCTTGATATTTTTGTAGTAAATCATGATGGGCGATGTTACTGTGAGTAACCACGATATCGACTGCACCTTCAAAAGAATGACGTTCGATGGCACGAACATGATCTTCCACTGAAAAACCATCCGTTTCTCCTGGTTGCGTCATCGCATTACAAAAATATATTTTTTTGGCTTTATTACGACGAATTTCTTCACTAATTCCATCGACAATTAAGTTCGGTAAAATACTAGTATATAACGAACCTATTCCATAAAAAATAATATCAGCTTCATGAATTGCTTGCAGTGCTTCTCTTGTTGGTGCACACTTTGATTCATAAAAGACTTTTTGAATTTGATTACTAAATTTAGGAATATTACTTTCTCCTCTTACTTTTGTCCCATCTTCCATCATGGCATATAAAGTAATAACTTCTAATGAAGATGGAATAATATGACCTTTTACATTTAAAAACTTAGAAAAGGTAGAGATAGCTTCCATAAAACTACCTGTAGTTTGAGTTAACGCTGTTAAAATCAAATTCCCTAAGTTATGACCTCCAACATCGGATTCATCACCCGCAAAACGAAAATTCATCAAGGAAGTAAAAATCGTTTCTTCTTGGGCCATCGCACACATAACACTTCGTATATCTCCCATTGCTGGAATATCAAACTGACGGCGAATGCGACCTGTACTTCCACCATCATCTGCTACTGTGACAATTGCGCTTAAGTTAATATTAGGAATTTGTTTTAACCCTCTTAGCATTACCGATAGCCCAGTTCCTCCACCAATAACCACAACATTTTTCATTAAGATCCCACCCTTGCGTCACGATGCGAAATAAAACATTGATATTGATCACTATAATGACGATATAGCCAGTTCGCAATCGATACACTTCGATGTTGTCCACCTGTACATCCAATTGCTATCATTAAGTGATTTTTATTTTGCATCCGATATTGCATAAATACATAGTCCAACATTGCTTTAATATGGCGAATATAATCCTGAGTTTGACTTGCTTTAATAACATAATCATATACTTCACGATCATTTCCTGTCTTACTTCTTAACTCTTCAATATAAAATGGGTTTGGTAAGAAACGCACATCAATAATGAAATCAGGATCCATCGGAACCCCATGTTTGTAACCAAATGACATGAAAGAAATTGAAAAAGTACGTTTATTATCTAATGCTAATTTTTCCATCAATATTGTTTTTAGTTTTGATGTATCAATTTTAGTCGTATCAATACGAATTACTGTTTGTTCAATAATCGCATTAAACATATCACGTTCAATTTCAATTGCTTCTTCTAAGGTTCTCGCCTTTGACATCAATATCATCGGATGATTTCTACGAGTAAATTTATAACGAATCAATAATTGTTCGTTACTCGCATCTAAAAAGACAACATGTACCTTGACATCCATATTTTTAAAATATTGAATAAACTTTGGATAATCTAAAGCTGTTGTTGCTAAGGCAACATTCTGATAACGAGGATCAGAATCATCTTTTAATATATTTTCTAATGAATCAATTACTTGTACTGGAAAATTATCAATACAATGATATCCCATATCTTCTAAAATACCCATTGCACTCGTTTTTCCTGCACCTGACATTCCTGTAATAAGTACGATATTACGTTCTTGCATTTATATCGTCGAGTAGACTAGGTCTCGACTTCCTCCTCTCTGGATTATAGTCTATCTGAAGAAGTCTCACTAACCCCTCACAGAACCGTACGTGCCCTATTAAGGCATACGGCTCTTCAACACATCTTC
>JAXJYR010000286.1:0-3787 GCA_036306885.1 Longicatena sp. | reverse complement strand
TGTATTAAGAGGATGAGTTGACAAATATACTTGGCATGACTTAGGTTCAAGCTTCTTACCAAGTGATATTCTAGCAGCTTTACTTGCAGCGCAAATGGATCGTTATGATGAAATCTTTGAAAAACGTATGAACGTATGGAACACATACTTCAATGGTCTTCAAGATTTAAAAGAAGCTGGAAAATTAGGATTACCAGTTATTCCAGAACACATTACACATAACGCTCACATGTTCTGTATCGTCCTTCCAAGTGAAGAAGCTCGTACAAACATGATCAACAAATTAAGAGAAAAAGAAATTGCAAGCTACATTTGTTATGTACCTCTACACTCTGCACCTTATGGACTACAAATGGGATACAAACCTGAAGATTGTCCAGTAACTGAAGACTTAGCTAAACGTATTCTTCGTCTTCCTTTATATGCAGATATGACAACAGAAGATGCACAATATGTAGTTGACTGCATTCACGAAGTATTAAAATAAAATAGACAAACCAAAAGAGCGACACATTTGTTAATATGTATCGCTCTTTTATGAGTTTATTCACGATATCATATAGAATTCATGATATCGTAAGAATTAAAGGATAGAAATTTTAAACAAAAGCGTTTATAATATATAAAGTATTGTTTGAAAGGATGATAATATGAGTGACGCAAAAAAAGCAGAAAAAAAAGCAAAAGTAGATACACGTAACATGCTTCAAAAAGTAGGGTTCTACATGGCGCTTGTATATAGTGTACTTACTGTATTATTTCTAGTTCAAATGTTTTTATTAAATGTTGTACCAGAAAAATATGCACTTTTAATTGCTGTTGTATTAACATTATTAATGATTGGTATGATGGCATTACAAGTTGGGAAAAAAGTAAATCAAATTAATCGTGTGTTAGGTAAAATCTTAATCATAATTCTTTCTTGTGTATTAGGTTTTGGAAATTATCTATTATTTAACACAGGACAAACATTCTCAAAATTAACGCAAGAACATGTTGATACTACGGTTGTATCTGTTGTCGTAATGAAGGATAGTCCAATTCAAGAAGTATCACAATTAAATGGAGAATTATTAGGAATCTTAAAAATCGGGGACTTAGAGAAACAAAATAGTGCCTTATCTCAATTAGAAAAAGAGATGGGTTCAGAAGTAACTTATTTAGATTATGATTCATATGAAGCATATGGAAATGCATTATACAGTGGAGAAGTTTCTGCTATCTTATTAAATGAAGGGGCACGTGGATTATTTGAAGATTTCCATGCAAACTTTGATGAAGAAACACGTGTTGTAAAAGAATATGTATATCAAGAAAAAGTAGAAAACATCGCGAAAGACGTTAACGTTTCAAAAGATGTATTTAATATTTATATTACAGGTATTGATACTTATGGTACTTTATCTACCGTATCACGTAGTGATGTTAATATGATTATTACGGTAAACCCTAAAACCCACCAAATTTTAATGACTGGTATTCCTCGTGACTTCTATATTCCACAAGTATGTCAAGGGAACCAAAAAGATAAATTAACACACACTGGATTATATGGTGTAGATTGTACCGTACAAAGTATGGAAAACTACACTGGACTTGATATTAACTACTATGCACGTGTTAACTTCTCAAGTGTTGTGGATATTGTCGATGCATTAGGTGGAATTCAAGTATGGTCTGATGTAGCCTTTACAGCAGGAGCTGGAGGATATTCATATGTAGCTGGATTAAATGATTTAAACGGTGCAGAAACATTAGGATTCGTACGTGAACGTCATTCTTTTGGAGATGGAGATCGTGAACGTAGCCGTAACCAAATGAAAGTGGTAGAAGCGATGATTAATAAAGCAATCAGCCCTGCAATTATTAAAAACTTCTCAGGTATCATGGATGCTGTGGCAGGAAGCTTCCAAACCAATATGTCTCAATCTGATATTACAAAATTTGTGAAAAACCAAATCGAAAGTATGGAAGGATGGGACATTATGCAAATCCAAGTGAATGGTACAGGACAAAGCTTATACTCTCCTGCGAATGGTGGAAATGCATATATGATGGTTCCAAATGTAGATATTGTAAATAGCGCGGTAGCCTTAATTGAAAAAATGCAAACTGGTGTTGAACTTACCCAAGAAGACATCGATGCACATATGTACGTTTACAATAACGGAGGATATTAAAAAATAGACATCTGTAGTATAATATTGCTACAGATGTTTTTTTTAGGAGTGAGAAAATGAAAAAATCAGAAATAATCATTGGAATCATTGTTGGAATAGCGATAGGGTTATATAGTGTTTTATTCATTGATTATAATTATCTAATGCGTCTGATATTTTTGTTAGTATCAGTATATATTCATTTATTTATGCATGAACTTGGACATTTGATTGCCGGATTATACACTGGTTATCGTTTTGTATCCTTTCGTATATTTTCATGGATATTAATTCGTAAGGATGATAAATACCAATGGAAAAAATTTAATATCCCATTTTTTGCAGGACAATGTTTAATGGAACCAACTAAAAGCTTCGAAGAAACACCATATGTTTTATATAATCTTGGTGGTGTATTGATGAATATGTTCTTATCTATCATAGCTATTCTGTTTTGTTTTATTTTTCCTGATATCGTAGTACTATTAAGTGCTTTTGCTTTGGTGGGATTTTTAATTGCACTTACGAATGGATTACCGTTTCTTGGATTAACCAATGATGGAGCAAATCTTCAACAAATGTTAAAAAGTGATATTGTAAGAAAAGCTACCTACAACCAATTAAAAATCAATGCTTTACAAACACAAGGAATGCGCATAAAAGATATGGATGCATCACTATTCTTTGAAACAACTAAAGTAGAACGTCAAAAAGAATTGGTAAGTGCCATCGCGTTATTTAAAGCTTGTTATATGATGGATCAAGGAAATATTCAAGAAGCCTATGCGGAAATGAAAATGTTACTTGAAGAAGACAATGCCATTGCCGATATTCATACGATTAACCTAAAAATGGAATGTGCATTTTGCGAAATGATGACAAATAATGATAAACAAATGATTGATAATTATTTAGATAAAAATACATGGAAAATGTTGAAGGCGATGAAAGGTCAACTTTCTGTACTACGTTTTCAATATGCATATGCATTATTAGTAGAAAATGATAAACCCAAAGCAACCAAGATTTTGGAAGATTTTAAAAAGTATGAAGCTAGTTCACCTTTTGAAGGAGAAATCATCGCAGAACGAGACTGGATTACGATGATTGATGAGAAATATCAAGCTAAGTGTGTATCGGTACAATAAAGTGGTAAATGGAAATAACTAATAAAAAATAGAATGCTACAATTACTTTGAAAGAAGGTGTATTTATGGATTCTATTTTTTATTTTTGTTATGCATATGCTCGTAAACACAAAAAAGAAGTACGAACATACTTCTTATCGATAACATTATGTTTATTTTGTATGATTTTTATTATGATGTATAAAGCTACCAGCTATCAAGATACAGTTACCAAAAATTCCTATTATTCAGGAGATCATCATTTATTAGTAGAAAAAAACTTTAAATTACCAAGTTACATTGATGAAGATGAAGTAACCAGAGTAGAAATTGGATTAAAAGGTTCTATGTTTTATGAAGAGGAACAAGCGGTTGAATTATATGCATTAAAAGATGTTTGTGATAATAAACCATTAGCCAAACTCCAAGGAAGAATGCCTAAGCATCAAGATGAACTATGCATTAATGAACAATATGCAGGAGATTATGCCAAACAAATCG
>JAXJYR010000285.1:0-1194 GCA_036306885.1 Longicatena sp. | reverse complement strand
ACGGTGTGCTACACGAGCCATTGCTAGGTACATTCCTACTTCTGTACATTCTCCTTCAAAGTTTGCTCTTAATGCTTCCATTACATCTTCTGGAGATCCTTGTGCAACTCCTAGAACGTGTTCTGCTGCCCACTCTAGTTCTCCTTCTGCTTGTTTATTGAATTTTTCAGGTCCTACTTTACATAATGGACAGCTCGCTGGAGCTGCATCACCTTCGTGTACATAACCACATACTGAACATACATATTTTGCCATAGTTAATTTCCTCCTCTATTTTTGTTTCTTCTTTCTTCATCTGTAGTTTAACATATCCTCTATCATATTCCTATTAATATGCTCAGATATTTTTCCTACCGTTTTTCTATCTTTTAACTGTCTTCATTATAACGTATTTTAAAACAAACGCAATTTATATGCTCAGCTATTTTCATAAAAATTTTTTTATGCTAAAATCATGCCAGAGGTGAACTTATGCAAATCCATCACGGCAATATTTTACAATTCCAATATACAAAAAAAGACTATCCTTCTACTTTAAAAGATAGTCTCATTCGCATTGGATGTAACTTTCCGATTTTAGTCATCAAAGAAAATGATCAACTCATCGTGTGCGATGGCCACAAACGTTTAAGCGCATTATATGATTTATATTTAGAGGATGAACATCATATTCGTTGTCACAAAATCCCTTATGTTTTAAAACATAGTCGTTCTAAAGATGCGCAACACATTCGAAATCATCATTAAAATTCGTAATCAACGGTTGCACTTCCACTACGTACCGCATGAATAAATGGTTTTACTTCATTCACATGATATGGGTGTGCTTGATACGCTTCTAATGCTTCTTTCGAAGCCACAACCATTTCTAATACCACATCATAAGAACGTGGCGATGCTAAATAATCAATTCCGACCTGTAATTCTTGAATCAGGTCGATTTTTTCTTTCATTGACTCAAATAATGCTTTTACTTTAGGTGCATCATTTTTATCCTTTAATTTTACAAACAATACATGCTTTACCATTTTACTTTTCTCCTTCATTTTGATTATGACGTAAATATAACATTTTACGTGATACTAATTTACCAGCTAATGAAGTCGCTGCTAATTTAATCGCAGTATTTTCTTTGGTCATTGTAACATTATAGAAATCAGCCTTTTCTGCCACTAAGGAAATATGCACTGTGTT
>JAXJYR010000284.1:0-7548 GCA_036306885.1 Longicatena sp. | reverse complement strand
GCATATATTAACTGTCCAATGACACAGGAAGAGTTTATGGCTTTTTATGATGCTTTAATTCATGCCGAAACAGCTCCTTTACATGATTTTGAAGAAGTTTATTTTGAAGGATGTATGCCGTTTGAAGAAATGGCACGTCGTGGTATGAAAACCTTATTATTTGGACCGATGAAACCAGTTGGTTTAGAACGTCCTGATGGAACACTACCGTATGCCGTAGTTCAATTACGTGCTGATAATGCCGTACAAAGCTTATATAACATCGTAGGATTTCAAACACACTTAAAATGGGGTGAACAAAAACGTATTTTAAGTATGATTCCAGGATTAGAAAATGTATCAATTGTTCGTTATGGAGTAATGCATCGAAATTCTTATTTATGTGCACCTAAGATTTTAAAACCTACATATCAATCGCAAAAACGTGATGATTTATTCTTTGCAGGACAATTATCAGGAGTGGAAGGATATGTAGAAAGTGCTGCAAGTGGTTTATTAGCAGGATTAAATATGGCGAATTATATCCGTGGAAAAGAATGTGTGACTTTACCAAATACTTGTGTAATGGGTTCTATGGCAAACTATATTACAAGTGCAAGTCCGAAATGTTTCCAACCAATGAACGCCAACTTTGGAATTATGACACTGGAAAAGAAAGTGAAAAAATCACAACGTAAAGAAGCGTTTGGGGAACAAGCAATTGCGGTAATCGATTCTTATAGAGGTTTATTTGATGAATAAATATTTAGAAGATTTCTTACGCTATGAACAAAGTAGTAATACTGGAAGTATTCATACGCAAGATGCCTATCGTCGTGATATTTCTACCTTTATTCAATTTATTCAAGAAAGTGGAATAGAACATTTAGATGATGTCGATCGAATTGTGATCATGAATTATGTGACTTACCTACAAACAAATCGTCCTGATGCGAAAGCGTTAGGTTCTAGTAGTGTAGCCCGTAAGCTATCATCTGTACGTAGCTTTTATCGGTATTTAAATGAATATGCAGATGTTGTGAATAATCCATTTTTATACTATAAAGCACCAAAGGTACGTCGTAATATTCCTGAGTTTCTTTTCTATGATGAAATGAAAGTATTATTATCGAGCTTTTCTTTACAAGATGAAGCACAGTTAAGAGATCGAGCAATGTTTGAATTAATGTATGCTTGTGGGTTACGGATTAGTGAATTAACTTCCTTAAAATTAGAAGATATTGATTTACAAGAATGTATTGTGCATATTCATGGAAAAGGGGATAAAATGCGAATTGTGCCATTTTATCCATTGGCAAAAAAACTATTATTACGTTATTTAAATGATGTGCGTAGTAAATGGATTTCCAATGAACAGCATTCGATTGTCTTTATCAATCAAAGGGGTAAGGGAATTACACCTCGTGGGGTTCAATATCGTTTAAAAGAAGCATTAAGTAATAGTGGGTTACATATGCATGTACATCCACATATGTTTCGCCATTCCTTTGCGACGCATTTATTAGACAATGGGGCTGATTTAAGGTTAGTACAAGAGCTACTTGGACACTCATCTTTATCAACTACGCAAATCTATACTCACGTTAGTACAGAACGCTTAAAAAACATTTATGATCAAGCCCATCCACGTGCTAATATTGAATAAAAAATGTAAAAATAAATAAACAAAAGCCCTTGAAAAAGGGCTTTTATATTGATATAATAATACTCGGTGCAAAATGCACACAACACACACCATGAATTCATAGGCCCGTGCTTTTCGCTCGCAGTAGAGCCTTATAAAAGTTTCCTATGTTTGAAGTGGTGGAGGAACAAAACGGAAAGGAAGGACTTATTATGTCAATTGTATCTATGCGCAAACTGCTAGAATCAGGTGTACACTTCGGTCACCAAACTCGCAGATGGAACCCAAAAATGAAACCAAACATTTACGCTAGCCGTAACGGGATCTACATCATCAACCTTGAAAAAACTTTAGTTCAATTAGAAGTTGCTTACAACGCAATGAAAGAAATCGCTGAAAAAGGTGGAAAAGTTTTATTCGTTGGAACTAAAAAACAAGCTCAAGCTGTTGTTGTAGAAGAAGCTCTTCGTTCAGGAAGTTTCTTTGTAAACCAAAGATGGTTAGGTGGTCTTTTAACAAACTACCGTACAATCCAAAAACGTGTTAAACGTTTAGTTGAAATCGAAGAAATGGAAGCTAACGGAACATTAGATTTATACCCTAAGAAAGAAATCGCTCAAGTTAAAAAACAAAAAGCTCGTTTAGAAAACTTCCTTGGTGGTATCAAAGAAATGAAAAAATTACCAAACGCTATCTTCGTTATCGATCCAAAAGAAGAACACAACGCTGTTGCTGAAGCAAAAAAATTAGGAATCCCTGTATTTGCTATGGTTGACACTAACTGTGACCCAGAAATGGTTGATTACCCAATCGCTTCTAACGACGATGCAGTACGTTCAGTTAAATTAATCACTACTTTAATGGCTGACGCTATCGTTGAAGCAAAAGGTGGATTATTAAGTGTTGCTCACAGTGTTGAAGAAGAAATGGATGTAACAATGAAAGATGTTATCATCAACGTAGAAGAACAAATCGCTGAAAACGAACGTCGTCGTCGTCAACGTGTTGAAGAACGTCGTAACCGTCGTCCTTTCGACCGTAACCGTAACGGACGTGGAGGAAAAGCTCCTTACCAAAGACGCGAAAACAAACCAGCTGAAAAAGCTGAAAACACTGAAGCTACAGCTACAGTAGCTGCTGAATAATTATACGTAAAGGAGAATATCAACATGATTACAGCTAAAATGGTAAAAGAATTGCGTGAAATGACTAGCGCAGGAATGATGGACTGTAAAAAAGCTTTAACAGCATGTGATGGAGATATGGCAAAAGCTGTTGACTGGTTACGTGAAAAAGGAATTGCTAAAGCTGCTAAGAAAAACGACCGTATCGCTGCTGAAGGTTTAAGCCGTGCTTGCGTTGCTGGAAACACTGCTTTAGTATTCGAAGTTAACTCTGAAACTGACTTCGTTGCGAAAAACGAACAATTCCTTGCTTTATTAGACCAAGTTAAAGAAGTATTATTAGCTAACAAACCAGCTGATATGGAAGCTGCTTTAGCTTGCCCAACTGCTGAAGGAACTTTAAACGATACTTTAGTAAACGCTACTGCAACAATCGGAGAAAAAATTACTCTTCGTCGTTTCGAAGTTATCGAAAAAGCTGACGATGAAACATTCGGATGCTACATGCACGGTGGTGGAAGCATTTCTGTAGTTGTTAAATTAAACGGAAACGCTGACGAAGCATTAGCTAAAAACATCGCTATGCAAATCGCTTCTATGGCTCCTCAATACGTAAACCGTAACGAAATGCCAACTGAAGTAGTTGAACACGAACGTAAAGTTCAAACAGAAATCGTTAAAAACGATGAAAAACTTGCTAACAAACCAGAAAAAGTATTAGCAGGAATCATTGAAGGTAAAGTAAGTAAAAACTTAAAAGACTTATGTTTAGTTGAACAAGAATACTTCTTAGACCCTAACATGAAAGTATCTCAATTCTTAAAAGAAAACAAATGTGACGTTGTATCTTTCACTCGTTTCAAAGTTGGTGAAGGAATCGAAAAACGCGTTGACAACTTCGTAGAAGAAGTAATGGCTCAAGCTGCTGTTAAATAATTTTAAGAAGATTTAAAAAGTTGGAGAAATCCAACTTTTTTTATTGTGTAATAATCATTTATTAAAAAACACAATATTAAAATATACATAAATAACATTATTGTTAAATAGAAAAGTGTTTATATTGATGAATAGATTAAAAAACTTTCTAACAATCTTATTACGTACAGTAGTGTGTATTTTGATAGTATCATCTATCAGATGAATAGGATAATACTTGTGATAATAATATTGTTGAAGCTTCAGTTTAGAAACAAATAATTTTAATAGATTTTTTGATATAACATGAATTAAGACTTTATTTTTTACGCAACTTTCTATATAATATTAGTGGTAATTTAAACTCGAAAGTTAAGGTGATAAGGATGTACAAACGAGTATTATTAAAGCTAAGTGGAGAAGCGCTTTCTTCTGAAGGAAATAACTTTGATCCTGTTATTTTAAAAAGCTTAGCACAAGAACTTAAAGAAGTTCATGAATCAGGGGTAGACCTAGCAATTGTTGTTGGTGGGGGAAACTTCATTCGTGGAAAAATGGCTGAAAACATTGGAATTGAACGTGTTCAAGCTGATTACATGGGAATGTTAGCAACAGTAATGAATGCATTAGCAGTACAAAGCTCTTTAGAACAAATTGGTGTTCCAACACGTGTAATGACTGCGATTGAAATGCAAAAAGTTGCAGAACCATTTATTGTGAGACGTGCACATCGTCATCTTGATAAAAAACGTGTTGTGATCTTTGGAGCAGGAATTGGGGAACCATATTTCTCTACAGATACAACCGCAGCACTACGTGCCAGTGAAATCAATGCAGATGTTATCTTAATGGCTAAAAATGGGGTAGATGGTGTATATAGTGCCGATCCAAAAACAAACCCAGATGCAACACGCTACGATTCATTATCTTATATGGAATTGATTCAAAAAGGATTACAAGTTATGGATACAACTGCGACAAGTATGTGTATGGACAACAACATTGATCTAGTTGTATTTAACATGAATCAAAGTGGAAACATTTTAAAAGCCGTAAAAGGTGAATGTATTGGTACAGTAATTTCAAAGGAAGGTAAATAATTATGATGGATTTAGAAACAATCAAAAGTAAAATGAGCAAAGCTCTTACAAACCTAGAATCAAACTTAAAAACAATTCGTACAGGTGTTGCGAATGCTACATTATTAGACCATGTATCATTTGATTACTATGGATGCAAAACTCCAATTAACCAAGTTGCATCTATTAAAGTAGTTGAAGGACGTCAATTAGTTGTAAAACCATATGACCGTGGTGCTTTAAAAGACATCGAACGTGCAATTCAAACAAGCGACATCGGATTAGTTCCTCAAAGTGATGGAGAATGTATTCGTTTAAATGTTCCACCACTAACTGAAGATCGTCGTAAAGAATTTGCAAAACAAGCTGACAAAATGGGAGAAGAAGCTAAAGTAGCTATCCGTAACATTCGTCGTGATGCTAACGATTCAATCAAAAAAGATAAAGAATTAACTGAAGACGAAGCAAAACGTGCACAAGAAAAAGTACAAAAAGCAACTGACGAATTCGTTAAAAAAGTAGATGCAGCTGTATCTGCAAAAGAAAAAGAAATTTTAACAGTTTAATTTACTCAGTCAAGAGGATGCAATATGCATTCTCTTTTTCTGTTTGTATCTACCTTAAAATATGCTATAATAGTTTAGATGAAAGAAAGGAGGCATTTTCATGATTGAAAAATGTATTCCCAAACATATAGCGATTATTATGGATGGAAATGGGAGATGGGCAAAAAAACGTGGTTTACCACGTACTGCAGGACATAAAGTAGGAGCTGAAAATGTTTGTACCATCGCAAAAGCTTGTAATAAATTAGGGGTAAAAGAATTAACGTTATATGCATTTAGTACGGAAAACTGGAAAAGACCAGAGGATGAGGTAAATTACTTATGTAAACTACCAAAGTTATTTTTTAGCGCATATATAAAAGAATTAAAGAAAAACCGTATTCGTGTTACTTTTTTAGGAGAATTAGAACGTTTTCCACAAGAAACACAAAAAGTTATTTTAGACGCAATGGAAGAAACCAAGGATTTTGAAGGTTTAAATCTATGTATTGCGATTAATTATGGAGGACGTCGTGAACTAGTACTTGCAGCTCAAAAATATGCACAAGATGTCTTAAATCAAAAAGCCTCTTTAGAGCTTAGTGAACAAGAATTCTCACAATATTTAATGACCAAAGATATGCATGAGGTTGATTTAATGATTCGTACAAGTGGGGAAGAACGTATTAGTAACTTCTTGTTGTGGCAATTAGCCTACTCAGAATTTATTTTTACACCAGTTGCTTGGCCGGATTTTAATGAAGAAGAATTAACTAAATGTATTGACGAATTTACAAGTCGTAATCGTCGTTTCGGGGGTGTCTAGATGAAAACGCGTATTATTACTGCACTTGCGATTATTGCCTGTGTATTACCACCACTGATTTTTGGTGGATGGCTATTAAATTTATTAGTAGCATTCATTATTATTGAAGGTGGATTAGAATTTTTAAATCTCCGTAAACAAATGCCTTTTTACTTTAAGGTCATTGCGATTTTAGCAGTCTTTATGATGTTGTTTGTAAAAAATGAATGGTTAATTGGGTTTATGGGAGTAAGTGCCTTGTTGATGTTATCGATTCCTGTATTTGATAAAAATGTTCATTCTGAAGATGTATTTATCGCAATAACTTATTATGCTTTATTTATTGCGGTGGCGAAAGCATTCTTAAGCGTTCATGCAGCAAATCAAATGTTTGTATGGTTTGTCATTTTTGCAACTTATTTAACGGATACAGGTGCATACTTTAGTGGATTCTTATTTGGGAAACATAAATTAAATGAACGTATTTCTCCAAAGAAAACTTGGGAAGGAAGTATTGGGGGATGGTTGTGTGGTACAATTATCTCTAGTGCAGTTGCGATGTTCATTTTACCAGATGTATCACTTGCGAAAATTGTCTTGATTGCCGCTATTTTATGTGTTGGTGGTCAATTAGGAGATTTATTATTCAGTTCCTTAAAACGTGATTTTGATATTAAAGATTATTCTAATTTATTCCCAGGACATGGTGGAGTATTAGATCGTGTTGATTCTTTATTATTTAACTTTGTGGCCTTTTACTTATTGATGTTGGTGTTATTATGAAAAAAATAGTATTATTAGGAGCTACGGGTTCGATTGGAACCCAAACGATTGATGTGGTTAAGCATCATCGCGATGAATTTCAAATTGTGGCAATTGCGGCTGGAAATAACATTGCGAAATTAGAAGAATTACTTATTGATTTACCTGATGTGCATACGATTAGCGTGGCGCAAGCAGATGCGGCGAAACAATTACAAGAAAAATATCCTCAATATACGGTTTTATATGGAGAAGAAGGACTAAAAGCATTAGCACAATTAGAAGATTATGATGTTTTTGTTAATGCGATTGTTGGATTTAGAGGACTTGTCCCTACTTTATGTGCTATTGAAAATAAACGTACCATTGCCCTAGCAAATAAAGAAACGTTAGTTGCAGGTGGTGTGATTGTGAAGGATGCCTTAAAAAAACATGGAGTAACGTTATATCCAATTGATTCTGAACATTCAGCCATTTTCCAATGTCTTCAAGGAAATGCGATGAAGGATGTATCAAGATTAATTGTGACGGCAAGTGGAGGAAGTTTTCGTCATTTAGAACGTGAACAATTACATGATGTAACTCCAGCGCAAGCTTTAAAACATCCAAACTGGAACATGGGAGGAAGAATTACGATTGATTCTGCAACCATGATGAACAAAGGTTTTGAAGTCATTGAAGCGCATTATTTATT
>JAXJYR010000283.1:0-6474 GCA_036306885.1 Longicatena sp. | reverse complement strand
TGCTCCCGAAGATATTCGTATTCGATTTCATAATCGGTAATACCATTATAATGACTGATGTCAAAACAAAGTTCTGCCACTTCACTACGATGTAAATATCTTAAAGTATGAACTCTACCAATTTCAATAAAAGGTGCATTAATTCCATATTCTTTAAACCATGCCGCAATTGTTTGATCATGATGCAATTCATTGATACAATCGTGCGGTATTTCTTTTTCTAATTCAATATGTCCTTCTGGATGTTTGAATTTTAACGTGAAAATATACTTATTGTTTTTATAACGAATACGCATACCACCTTTTAATTTTTTGATTGTTTGATCTTTTGTATCAAAATAAATATTTAATTGTTCGCTTACTTCACAATCATCATACATTTGCAGTAAAGTTTCGAATTGTTGTTTAGTTACTAAAATTTTGTATTCTTTTTCTATCTTTTTATTCATATTATCTCACCTGTATGATATGATACAATAGATGATATAAAAAAGGAAGATGTTTATGAAATATTCAATTGTATCAAAAAAAGATAGTAAATCATTTCATGTTGAACAACGTTTAATTAAAATGTTTCGTGCATATGGATGGACTTATGATGATATTTATCCAAGCTTAGTTATTTGTGTAGGTGGAGATGGTACCTTATTATATGCCGTTAATCAATATATTGATATTATTAATGAAGTACAATTTGTTGGTATCCATACTGGTACACTAGGTTTTTTCACGGATTATACGGAAGATGAAATTGAAGAATGTGTAAGAGATATTTTAAATAAAAAACCACATATCGATTCTTATTCTTTATTAGAAATACAATTAGATAATAAAGAAAAAAGCTTATATGCATTAAATGAAATGCGTGTCGAAAATGTAGTAAAATCACAAATTTTAGATATCTATATTGATGATGAATTTTTTGAAACATCTAGAGGAAGTGGTGTATGTATCTGTACGCAACCAGGAAGTACCGCATACAATCGATCACTTCGAGGGGCAGTAATAGACCCAGGGATGGAAATGATGCAACTAACTGAAATTACACCTATTCAACATAGTAAACATCGTTCTTTAGGAGTACCTTATATCATGATGAAAAATCGTCGTATTCGCATGACAAGTGATACTTTTGATACGGCAATGCTTTGTTATGATCATAAACATGTTTCATTGAAGCATACCAAAGAAATTATTTGTACCCTATCAGATAAAAAAGTTAACTTTGCACGTTATCGTGAATACAGTTACCTAAAACGATTAAAAAACTTATATTAGAAAAATATAAAAATGATAGAAAAAGTGTCAATTCAAATTGAAATTGTTTCAATAAAATTTAAATTATTTACCCAAATATCGAAAACGATTTTGGGTTTCTTTTTTTTAGGTGATAAAATATTTTTTATAACCAAATTCTTATAGTAGTATAGCTAATATCAATCTTTACATTTCATATCAAAACAACAAGTTATAGAAAAAAGTTGATAATAAAATTTATAAACATAATGTGATTAAGACAATATTACTAATTTCTACACATTAAAAAACGAATAGTTTCATTATTTTTTGCGAAGGAGGAAGTTTTATGAAAAAACATATTTTTAGGTGTAATGTGAAATGCTTCAATTATTAATATAAATTTATTATTATTATCTCAATTGATAGTTAGATTTCATTATGGATCAGAGGTTAGTCGTAGTATTATATTTATGATTGTATTAAATGTGATAATTGTTATTTATAGTGGTTACTCACTTTTAAAGCATAAAACATAAAAGCTATAAAAATAAAAGGGGCTATTACGAAACAATCGTAAATAGCTCCTTTATTCATACATAAAATCATTGTTTGATTGGTTTTTAGCACTCGTATTCATAATAATTCCAAAGGCAGCGAAGTAGCTTAATAAGGAACTACCACCATAAGAAATTAAAGGTAATGTAATACCAGTGATTGGTAATAAACCAATAATCATTCCGATATTTTGAATTTGTTGGTAGAGAAGCATTCCTAATATACCAAGGATAAAATATTTCTCATACATATTCTTACTTTGATAGGCAATACGGGCAATGTATAAATCTAACATAATACATAAACCTACAATGGCAATGGTACCAATTAACCCCCAGCTTTGACCAGCTACTGCAAAGATAAAGTCAGTTTGAGCTTCGGGAATATGTACCAATAATTGTTGCATACCATGACCACTTAGTCCAGCACTACCTATTACAAGTAATGCGGTATAAAGCTGCATACCATCTCCAGCAATATCACTCTCTGGATTTAACCAAGATGTAATACGTTTCATTTTATATCCACCTTCACCACCAATTAAGGCATTTAGTAAATCAAAATGAAAGAAATACATGAAGAAGAATAAGGCCAAAACAATAAGCACGATAATTCCAGCAAATAGTAACCACTCACGTTTAATTCCTGAACATAAGATCATTACAATCAAGGAAATACCAATAATAATCACAACTCCAGTATCTGGTTGTAAGAAAATTAAAATAACAGGTGGTAATACCCATTTTAAAATTTTACCAAATAAGGAAATATCAGACATAAAAGAACCGATTGGATGATCTTGATTATGTTCATCAATGATATTGGCAGTAATTAACAATAATACAATTTTCATAAATTCACTTGGTTGTAGGGTACCAATTCCAGGAAAGATAAACCAACATGTTGCCCCATTTGCAGTATGTACAAACGGTAAGGTTACACCAATTAATTGTTGGACATAGCGACCTAATAATAGATATCCTAAACAAGCTAATAAAATCCAATATGCGATTTTCGCAAAATCATAAATTGAATCATTACTTAAAAATTTAAGAAAAGCCATGACTCCAAAACCAACCACAAACCACATAGATTGTTTGATGATGAAATCATTACCACGAGCTTCTCCAACGATACCAAAAGATGCATAAATACAAATTAAACTTGTAAGTGCCATCGCAACTAATATACCTAAGAAAACAAAATCAAATTTATCGGGACTTTTCACTTTAGAAACTCCCAACTTCAACTTTATCACCTCATTATACAATTTACGATAACATTATAACATGAAATAAAATCAAATACTCATATTTTATGAAATCAATATAAAATAACCAAATTCACATAAAATTATGATAAAATGTAGCGTGTAAAGCAGGTGAATAAATGAGTAAACAAAAACAATATACACCAATGATGATGCAATACTTAGAGACAAAGGCAAAACACCCAGATGAAATTGTGTTTTATCGTTTGGGAGATTTTTATGAAATGTTTTTTGAAGATGCGAAAATTGCGTCAAGTGAATTGGATTTGGTGTTAACAGGTAAAAATGCAGGTGTAGAAGAAAAAATTCCAATGTGTGGAATTCCTTTTCATTCTGCCCAATCATATTTAACCAGACTTGTACAAAAAGGTTATAAAGTTGCGATTGTCGAACAAATGGAAAATCCTGCGACAACCAAAGGAATTGTCAAAAGAGAAGTAGTAAAAATCGTAACACCTGGAACCTATATGGATGATATCGCAAATGAAAAAGATAGTATCTATTTAGCATCAATTCATGATTATCAATATGGATTAGCTATTATCTTATGTGAAATGACAACTGGTGAATTAAAAGGTATTTGTATTGAAAAGAATAAATTAGAAATACAGAAAGTCTTATTAGGAAATCATGTAAGTGAAGTTGTTGTGGAACCGAACTTTGATAAAAAAGTCATTGCGATGATTGAAAGCATGCAGATGATAACCATCTCTAAAATTGAACATCGC
Source organism: Longicatena sp. (assembly GCA_036306885.1). Classification (GTDB taxonomy): domain Bacteria; phylum Bacillota_I; class Bacilli_A; order Erysipelotrichales; family Erysipelotrichaceae; genus JAXJYR01. The sequence goes on along the minus strand of JAXJYR010000283.1, from coordinate 2,682 downwards.
CAAGCAAATGAACAATATAAGAAACTATTAAATGGTCAAGATGATTTAAGAATTGTCTCAGCCTTTCAAACATTAATGAATTATTTAGAAGATACACAAAAACGTAGTATCTCTCATTTATATCCATTAGAAATGATTAGTGAAGATTATTTTATGCGAATGGATTATCATACGAGATTGAATTTAGAATTAAGTCAATCTTCGCGTAAAAATGGTAAGTATCGTACTTTATGGCATTTTATGGATCACTGTCGAAGTGCAATGGGTTCGCGTAAATTAAAGAAATGGGTAGAAAATCCATTAATTGATATTAGTGAAATTAATCAACGTTTAGACGCAATTACTTATTTTAATGATAACTTCTTGATGAAGGATGAATTAAAAGAAGAGTTAGGTTATATTTATGACTTAGAACGTTTATGTGTAAGAGTGGCGTATGGAAGTGCCAATCCTCGCGATGTATTAAGATTAATTCAAACGCTTGCCCATGCACCTAAAATTTTTGAATTATTATCAAGCTGTAGTGCTTATCCATCATGGAAAAAAGTAGATTGTTTAACTTCTTTACATTCTCATCTACAAGGTGTGTTAAATGAAGAAGCACCTATCCATATTAAAGATGGACACGTCTTTGTGGAAGGGTACAATACAGAGTTAGATCGTTTACGTGAGATATCACAAAATGGTAAACAATGGATTGCGGAGTTAGAGTGTAAGGAACGTGAACGTACGGGAATTAAATCGTTAAAAATAGGATATAATCGTGTGTTTGGGTATTATATTGAAGTGACAAAAACAAACTTACATTTAGTAAAAGATGAATATGGTTATGTACGTAAACAAACCCTAACGAGTGCAGAGCGTTTTATTAGTGAAGAATTAAAACAACGTGAAGATGAAATCTTAAATGCCCAACAACGAATTATTGAATTAGAAAATAAATTGTTTGTGGAATTATTAGATGAAATTAGAACATATAGTGTGAAGCTACATGAACTTGCGGATGCATTAAGTGTAGTAGATGCCTTATATGCGTTAAGTGTTGTGTCATCGCAAAATGGATATACTCGTCCTAGCTTTCATCAAAATAGCTCAATTGAAATTATTGAGGGAAGACATCCAATTTTAGATGCAATGATGAAGGATAAACGTTATGTATCAAATGATTTTAAATTAACGAGTGAACAATCCATCTTAATGATTACGGGACCAAACATGGGTGGTAAATCGACATATATGCGTCAAAGTGCGTTGATTATTGTAATGGCACAAATTGGATGTTATGTCCCTGCCGAAAGTGCGAAGCTTCCTATCTTTGATCAAATCTTTACCCGTATTGGAGCAAGCGATGATATCATGAGTGGTCAATCAACGTTCATGGTAGAAATGATGGAAGCCAATCATGCTCTTCAAAATGCGACCGAAAAATCATTGATTTTATTTGATGAGATTGGACGCGGAACTTCTACCTATGATGGGATGTCATTAGCGCAAGCGATGTTAGAATATATTGCGCAACATATTCATGCCAAAACCTTATTCTCAACTCATTATCATGAACTAACCAAACTAGCTGATTTTTATCCAGAGATCGTCAATGTTCATGTGGAGGTACATGAAGAAAAAGGTGATATCACTTTCTTATATCGTGTTGTCGATGGAAAAGCAGATAAATCCTATGGTATAAATGTCGCAAAACTTGCGAAGCTACCAAATGCTGTCTTAAAAAGAGCAGAAAATATTTTAGCGAATATGGAAGTACAAACCATTGAAGTGAGTGATGAAATTCCTGAACTCATACAAGAGGTTCCATATCAACACCAAGAAATCATTGAAAAATTAAAAATGATTGATACGGATCAAATGAGCCCGTTTGAGGCAATGCTAATGTTATATGAATTGAAAAAATTATTGTGAGGTGATAGTGATGGGGAAAATCAATCGATTAGATGAACATTTGGCCAATATGATTGCGGCTGGGGAAGTTGTCGAACGACCTAGTGGAATTGTTAAAGAATTGGTTGAAAATAGTATTGATGCTAAATCGAAAAAGATTGAAATTCAAGTCAGCCAAGGTGGAATTCAAAGTATCACGATTATCGATGATGGAGAAGGAATGGATCCTCAAGATGCATGCGTTGCCTTTGAGCGTCATGCGACGAGTAAATTAAAAGAAGTAGATGATTTGTGGAAAATCATGACAATGGGATTTCGTGGAGAAGCATTACCTTCGATTGCGGCAGTCTCTCAAGTCTTACTGCGTACGAACAATGGAACTGATGCTACCGAAGTTAATATTTCATATGGGAAGATGAATCATGTAAAACCATGTGCAACACCTAAAGGGACAGTACTTGAGATTAAAAATCTGTTTCTAAAAACACCAGCACGATTTAAACACTTAAAATCGGCACAATATGAATTTTCGTTGATTCAAGATGTTGTCCAAAAGTTTGCATTAGCATATCCGGAAATTTCCTTTAAGCTATCTCATGATGGAAGAATGGTATTCCAAACAAGAGGAAGTGGACAATTATTAGAAGTATTAATGCAAATTTATGGACGTGAACTAGCTAAAACAGCGATTGAAATTAAGAACCAAGATAATGATTATCAAATCTCTGGATATGCGATGCAACCCCAACATCATCGTGCAACCAAATACTATACCTTGTTATATAT
>JAXJYR010000282.1:0-1853 GCA_036306885.1 Longicatena sp. | reverse complement strand
TTTCATATATTAAGGGAATTCTTAAGAAAAAAGAGCGGTAAACCGCTCAATCCTGAAATGTTAATCGCAAATGAAATATTACCTATACGACCAAATAGAAGCAATATTCGTAATTTAAACCCCAAAAATGTAGTATGTTTTAATTACAGGTTTGATTAACATATATATTATATATCATAACAATGTGGTTTTGTACTACATTTTTTCATAATGCCTTAAAATGAAAAACAGGAGCTAATTTCATTGTTTGATTTATAGCTCCTGTTAAATTTATTACACTAACTTAATGACATTGAGGATAACCTCTTTTTTAGTTTTGTTGTGGATCTTTTACAAAGCACAAGATAATCATTCCAACTAACATCATTGGAATTAATCCTAAAATACCTAGGTTTGTTTGTCCTGTTATCATACTAATCGTAGATACTGCAAGTGGACCAAGAATTGCTGAAAATTTAGAGAACACAGAGAAGAAAGAGAAATATTCATTACTATCTTCTTTATTTGGAATTAATTTTGCAAAATAACTACGTGATACCGATTGAATACCACCTTGGAACATTCCTACTAGTAAGGTTACTGCCCATACAAAGTTCATATTATATGGAATCATCGCCCCTGATACAACAACTCCAACATAACCAAGAATTGCGACCATAATCATTTTCTTACTTCCAAATTTTTTACTTAAAGCACCAAATAAAATGGCAAATGGACAAGCAATAGCATTGATTAAAATAACCACTAATAAACTCATTACATCACTAATTCCCATTTCTGTCGCTAGTGATACCGCCATTTTAATTACGGTATTCACACAGTCAATATAGAAGAAATAAGATAAACAGAATAAGAAAATATTTTTGTTTTGTTTTACGTTTTTAAACGTTTCCCATAAACGTGAGAATGTATCGCGTACAGGATGTGCAGTTTCTTCATGATAGTGTTTTTGTTTAATGTTTTTTAACATTGGACGTGAATAGAACCACCACCATGCTACTGCTAAAGCCATGGTAATACTACAAGCCATACGATAAGATAAACAAATTGGACCTAAGACAAAGTTTCCATTCGCATCTGGGAATAAAGTAACTAAAGCAAATGGAATAACAAAGATTAAGAACGCAAATGTAGAAGCTATGTATCCCCATGCATAACCGGCTGCACTTACCTCATCCACTCTTTCATCTTCACATACATCGACAATAAATGCATCATAGAAAATTAATGATCCATTATACCCAAGCATCGCTAATACAAACACCACAATGGCAACACGATAATCAATAAATGGTAATGCTAACGCAAAACCTGCGATAATACCTAATGCTAAGAAGAATTTGAAGAACTTCATCTTCTTTCCTTTATAATCTGCCATTGTCCCCAAGATTGGTGATAAAAAAGCTAATACAAGTGCATAGATACTGTTGGCGTAACCTAGCATAATAGAACTATCCCCTGGTGTTATATGTGCAATTAATAAAGGAAATATAACTGTACACATTGTAAGTGTTTGAGCTGAGTTTCCAATATCATACATAATCCAGCTTGCCTCTTCTAAGCTAAATCCAAGTTTTTTTAATAATTTCGAAAACATAAAAAACCTTCTTTCTCCATTGATATTCTTAGTATATCATGACAATTTTACGATTAAAAGAATGAAAAGTAATATTTTTACATCAAAACAAAAAAAAGTATTGCTTTTTAACTAAAACACATGTATAATATAAAAGTAAGTTGCGGATGTGGCGAAATTGGCAGACGCACCAGACTTAGGATCTGGCGGGCAACCGTGGGGGTTCGAGTCCCTTCATCCGCACCATTTGTTAGTAACAGTCGAAAGACTGTTTTTT
>JAXJYR010000281.1:0-5609 GCA_036306885.1 Longicatena sp. | reverse complement strand
CCTTCTTCATATAACGCTTCATAACCTTTGCCTAAAGCTCCTGATAAGATAACACAAGGTTTATGATATTTTTGGGCCATTTTTAAGATACCCATCGGTACCTTTCCATACGCCGTTTGAGCATCACTTTGTCCTTCACCAGTTATCACAAAGGTACAATCCTTGACATCTTCTTCCATTTTACTATAAGACAACAACAATTCTACTCCTGGTACCATTTTCGCATTTAATAATCCAATTAAGACCGAACCAATTCCTCCAGCAGCTCCTCCACCTTCAAATTCATTTAAATCAACTTGTTTATAGCGTTGAATTTGATTGCGATAATTTTCCATTCCAGCATCTACTCTTTTTAATTGGGTTGGATATAAGCCTTTTTGTTTACCAAATACATAAGTAGCACCATTTTCTCCTAATAATTTATTTTTTACATCACATGCCGCAATTAATTCGACATCACCTAGTCCATGAAAACGATTAAAGTCAATATAACGCACTTTTTCTAAGGAAATCGCTTGTGGTGATAAATATTGATGATCACTATCATAATATAAAACGCCTAGTGCTTGAAGTAATCCCATTCCCCCATCATTCGTAGCACTTCCTCCTAGACCTATAATAATACGTTTACAGCCACGTTTAATCGCATCCTTTAAAACCATTCCCACTCCATAAGAACTAGCGAACAAAGGCATTCGACGTGAACGATCTACCATACTTAGTCCAATAATATTCGCAACCTCTATTACGGCGGTTTGACCACCATCTAATAAAGCATATTGCGCATGAATTCGTTTTCCATAGGCGTCGGAACAAGCCGCTTCGACTAATTCTCCTCCACAGGTTTCATAAAAGGCCATTACAGTACCTTCGCCACCATCCGCAATACTATATGTTTTGACCTCAATCGCATCATTATATCGATGAATTCCTGCCTTTACATATTCTCCTACTTGACTAGAAGTCATACAGCCTTTAAAAGAATCCGCTGCCACTACGACCTTCATACCGCTCACACCTTTCAATTAAAACTATCTTTTATACATTTTATCACAGATTTACGCAAAATTAATAGTGAAATCAAATTTGGTATCATCATTAAGCCATTCATCATATCACAAAAGGTAAAAATTCCTGGAAATGTTTGGAAAAAAGATAAAAAGCTAATCCCTACAAAGGCAATACGATAGAAAGTTAGTAACAATGGCGATGAACTTAAATAAACACAACATATCATGCCATAACGAAACCAACCAAACATACAAGGAAAAGCAAATAATAAAATAATACAAGAAAAGATCAGACCACCACAATAACCAAAACCATTGACAAAACATTGATACATCCATTCACTTCCTTGAAGATTTAAATGCATCGTATGACTACAAAGTAATACCAAAGCACTTAAAAAGCAGACAACTAAAGTATCAAAAAATACTTCTACCACTCCTAATAAGGCAACCTGATGATGATTATTATATGCATGTGATGTATAAGCAAGTGGTGAACTTCCCATTCCTGCCTCATGTGAAAAAACGCCACGTGCCATTCCATAACGCATTGCGTTCATCATCACATAGCCCCCTACTCCACTTCCAACTTGTCGCCATGACAATGCTTGAACAAAAGCTTCCTTTAAAATAAGAGGTATTTCCATGAAATGAGGAATTAACAAATATATACAAGCACCTACATAACATACACAAGCAAGCGGTACAAGTGCTTCATTTAAACGAATAATTCGTTTCCCTCCACCACTTAAACAGATCCATAAAACAATCCCAAACGCCATTGCGATGCAAGGTAATGGCATATCGATTTGTGTAAAGACAACGTCCTTCATCGCCTGCATCGGTACTAAATTACCTATTCCAAAACTCGCTCCGATGCAGCATATGGCAAAGAATACCCCTAGAAACGATAGTCTTGTATGATGAAAGATCATCATACAACCTCCCATGAACTGATGACGATATTTTTGTTGGACACTTAAACCCGCTAAGATTTCCACATACTTTAACATCATCCCAAAAATTGCGGATATCATCATCCATACCAAAGCTCCACTTCCTCCTAACGCTAAGGCACTCGCTACACCACTGACACTACCTACACCTAACGAAGAAGCTAAAGCATTCCATAAGGAAGATAAACCATCACTATTACGCAAGCTTTTAAGCATACGTAAAGGATGGCGATATAAAACAAAGTGAGTACGAAGCATAAAATACAAGCTAATTCCTAATAACAATAAAATCATTTCTTTTCCCCATAAAAATTGATTGATTTGATTCATTTTATCGCTCCTTTTTCATTTTTCTATTTATGCATACGCTAAAAAGGTTGTATAATAGAACTATGGAGGAACAATTATGAAAGTATTATGTATTTTAACCAATGGATTTGAGGAATTAGAAGCAGTAGGTACAATTGCCTTATTAAGACGTGCTGGTATTCAAATTGATGTGCATGCCATCGATGATATTCAAGCATGTGGAAGATTTAATCTAATGATTTCACAATTAAACAATTTAAACGATGTAAATATCGAAGCATATGATGCCCTATTCTTACCAGGTGGACCGCATTATGCACAATTAGAAGCAAATGAAACCGTATTATCTATCATTGACTACTTTATCCAAGCTAATAAATGTGTTAGTGCGATTTGTGCAGCCCCAACTATTTTAGGACATCGTGGATATTTAAAAGGTAAAAACTACACATGTTTTACAAGCATGAATGAAGATTTTGGTGGAACCTATGTAGATGCCTATGCAGTCCGTGATGGAAATATCATTACTGGAAAAAGCGCAGCGGCAGTGATTGACTTCGCATTTGAAATCATTGCGTATTTATTAGGTGAAGAAAAAGCCAACGAAGTAAAAAAAGCAATTTATTATAAAAAAAAGCCTTAGCAATCAAATGCTAAGGTTTTTTCATCTTTGATTATTACATCACATTGGCTCTTAATTTGATAGGCTTGGTGATAAGCTAATTCCTTTTGTTGCCAAATCTTCATAAACATTTCAAAACGTTCTTGTTCACGCATTTGAAGCCGTTTAATCCGTAATGATTCATCTACTTCTACAAAAATACTAAAATCATAATACTTCGTTAATTGCGGATGCATACTATAGCTACCTTCCACAATCACTAAATTTTGAAAATCTTGATTCATATTCATATAGCTTTGACTATGACAATCAAAACGACGATATTGAATGTCTTGATGATTTGTTAAAGGGTTCAATACTTCATCCTTTAAACGTTGAAAATCGATATGACCTGCAATTTCATCTCTTCTTAATTCCTTTGGTACACAAAAATCATCCATATGAATTAATATCCCACCACATAGTTGGTGAAGCTTTTGCGCTAATAGACTTTTTCCACTTCCGCATAAGCCTTCTATCGCCACGATAAATAATTGATTTTTACTTTGTTGGGATAAAAAGGAAATTAATGTTGCTTGATCCATTCTTTTTCTTCCTGATGTTGGTGATGAGGCATACGGTGGGTTTTATGTAGGAACAATAAAATACTTGGAATAAATACAAGCTGTAGGATAATTCCTGGAATCGCATTGACTAACGATTGCGTTATAAAGATTTGCCAAGTAAATGTTCCACCTTGGACAAGTAAACACATCGCAATTCCCCATAATACTCTTCCCATAAACATTGCGCATAATAATGAGACATAAACACGATACAAACATTTCCAAGGCGATTTTTCAAATAAAAAGCCACAAGTAAATCCATAGGTTGCGAGTTCTACTGCCATCGCCATCGCATTTGGATATAAAATTGGCATCGAAAATAAAAAACTACGAAGAAGTGGGGCGATGAAGCCTACCGCTAGACCATATTTTGCACCGCAAATAAAACCACATAACATAATTGGCAAATGCATTGGTAATAACATCGAACCTAATTGTTGAAGCTGTCCTGTAATAAAAGGTAATATCAAAGCTAAAGCTAAAAATAACGATGATAAAACCAATGGATAAAGCTTAGTTTGTTTCAAAATAATCACATCCTTTTTTAATAGAACCATTATAACACAGATTGAAAAAAAGACATAAAATTATAGCCAAAAATACTTCATTAAGCTATAATAAAAAAAGAGAAAGAAAGAAGGTGCAGATATGTCTCCAGAGCCGGAACAACACGATTGTAACGAAAATATAAATAACAACAGGAGACTAGTGCACTAATCTCCTGTCATAAGGAGGTTTCTATGATTGAATTTTACAAAACAATCGAAGGCAAAACACAGAAAATCGATACACCTGAAAAAGGATGTTGGATTAGTGCCATTTCCCCTTCTCAGGATGAAATTGATTATTTAATCAAAGTAATTGGTGTAGCTCCAGAGTTTATTCATGCGTCATTAGACGAAGAAGAAACATCACACATTGACTTAAACGAAGAAGAAACACAAACATTAGTGATTATCGACTACCCAAATGCTGAAGAAGATGACTCTAGTAATGAAAATACTGTTTTATATACAACTTTACCATTAGGTGTTGTCTTTATGAAAGGTTATGTTATTACCATTTGTCTACATGATAACTTAACCATTGAAGATATGAAAGCAGGACGTATTAAGGGTGTGAATACAGCTTTAAAAACACGCTTCTTATTATTAATGTTATTAAAAATTGCGCAACGTTTCCTTGTATATCTACGTCAAATTGATCGTGTAAGTTCACGAACAGAACGTACATTACACAAGACAATGCGTAATAAAGATTTAATCCAAATGATTGGATTAGAGAAATCGTTGGTATTCTTCTCGACATCTTTAAAATCAGACGAAAATACATTGAAGAAATTAGCGCGTGGTAAATTCTTAAAAATGTATGAAGAAGATGAAGAAATTTTAGAAGACGTTATGATTGAGTTTAACCAAGCAACTGAAATGTGTAATATTTACTCAAACATTATTTCTTCTACCATGGATAACTTCTCGAACGTTATTAGTAACAATCTAAACATCGTGATGAAAACATTAACAATTATTACGATTGTAATGTCGATTCCAAACATGATTTTTGGATATTATGGTATGAACGTTACAGGATTACCAGTTCCAAACTTTTGGTTCCCACTTGTTGTAACGGCAGTTCTTTGTGTCTTTACAACATTTATCTTTATTAAGAAAGATATGTTCCATTAAAAAACATATAGCAAAAATTTTTGCTATATGTTTTTTTATCGAATCATAATTTCATTTTTTTCTTCTTTCGCAATATCTAAAAGATTGGTTGTGTTTGTAATATCATCTTTTCTAATACTTAATTTATAAGTAAGGATAGTAATAAAGTTGGCAACCGCATCGACAATCAATAAAACTCTAAAAACTGGCATGTAAATCGTTTCTTCCATTGGCACTAAGATTAAAACCATTCCTGCAATCATTGGCGTTAATGCCATTAAAAACGTTAAAAACCACATCCCTTTTTGAAGACGTAATAAATTCATAGCATATTGCATACGTAAGGCACTATCCCAAACCATTAAGGCAGAAATTACAATTGGATAATTTGCGACAATAAAATCAGGTTTACAGGCAACACATATTCCAATTAAGATATACAT
>JAXJYR010000280.1:0-2162 GCA_036306885.1 Longicatena sp. | reverse complement strand
ATGTTAAACATATCCCAATTTATCAAGTATTAAATTATTTAGCTAATTCAATAACACCCATAGCACGACCAGTGATTACACGTAAACCGAATGAGAAACGTACTGCGAACTCGATAGTATCGTCAACACGTACACCTGATTCATTAATGTCGATTAATTCAGGTTCAACAATCATTTTGATTGGTTTACCAATGTTGTTTGGTAAGATGTAGATTACTTCATCATCTACTAATAATTCTCCAACAGTTTTATCTTCTTCATTTAAAGCATATCCTTTGATAGCTTGTGGTAATTCAACTAATGGAATACCATGGAATACACGTAAAGCTCCTACTTCATGTAATTGGTTACGCATAGCTTCAGTAGGTGTTACAACGTCTACACCTTCTAATGCAGATAATGCTAATCCTGTACCAACTAACATAACTTGTTGCGCACCTGATACTAATTGTACATTGCGAACTGCTTTTAAAATGTCTGCTTTAGTAGCACCTGATACTTTGAAAGCAGCTGGGATACGAGTTACGATTGCAGCAAATTCAGTATATACTTTTTCTTGGATGAATTTTTCTACTGCTGCATTTAAGTGAGCAACTAATGTTCCCCAATCAGCACGACCTAACATGATACGAGCTAAATGTTCGTATACTTTGATACCGTAAGTTTCAACTTTGATAGAAATTGATTCACCTTGGTCGAATCTTTGACGGTCTAAGAACACTTTACCATCTTTAGAGATGCGAGATACGTGTAATTCTTGTTTAGCTTCAATGTAGAACTCAGTAGAATCTCCACGTTTTTGAGAACGAGATTCAACGAATTGGTCCATAAATGGGTTACGCCATGTTTCAGTTAAGATACCTTCACGAATAACTTCTTCAACAATAGCGAATACTCCTAAACGAACTTCTTCTTTACGGAAAGCTAATTGAATATCTTCAACAGTAGCTTTACCTTTTTCTAATCCCATGATTGAGAAGAAAGCATTTGAGATAGCTTCTTCTGGTGTTAAAATTTCTCCCTCTGAGAAATTAGCAGGAACTACAACGTTCCCTTTAGCGTTGTCAATTAATAAACGTGCAACTTGTTGTGCAGTAAATTTCATAAACAAATTCCTCCTTGTTTGTCAATATTTTTTTGTTAAAAAGTCATTAAAAATTAAAATTCAATTTTAATCATAGATAATTTAGAACCTTCATATAAAGCACCAGCAGGGTCAACAATTACACCAGTAGCCATTGGGCGAGTAGAGATTACTTTTCCTGCTCCACTAGCATAGCGGTGAGTTGAAGATACTTCAATACGGTCATGTGGTTGTAATTGGTAAGCAGTATAAACTCCACCTTGTTCAAAACGGAATTTTCCGATATGTCCATCTGTCATACGAGCTTCCTCTACCATAATTTCAGGTGCTACTACTAAATAAGCTGTACCAGCTTCAACTGCGTCTGCTACTGCACTAGCTGCTAAAACAGTACCTACAAATACATGGTCATTTTCACCATTGTCAACTGGTTGTGCTGCTAAAGTAACGATTACGCAGTTTTCTAAACCTGCTTCATTTAATTTAACATTCATTGGTCTACCATTTTTCATTTCTTTAACATTTGAAGTGTTAGCCACTTTTAATTCCCCAACAGGGATGCGATTTGCAACTGCCATAAATAAATTCCTCCTTGATATTGTCAATTTTTATTTTTTATTCTATATTAACCTCTCTTACTTAAACAATAAACCTCCGTATCTATCGTCTTTTGTTGATGGTTTTTCTTTTGTAGAAGAGGTAATATTCACTTTTGGTGCTACCACTGGTTGTTTAGCACGTTTTGCTCTTGCTTGTTTTCCAACAATAGCATAGCATTTATCTTCTAATTGTTGAGGTGTAAGTTCGTCAATACCTTTCATTAACTCTTTAAATTCATCAACTTCTTGCAAGTCTTTGAAATTATCAAGTACACCTTCAATAGCAACTTTGCGTTGCTCTTTTTCAATATTAGATTTGTAAGAACGTAAATCCTCTAATTCTTTCATAATCTCTTCCATTTCTTTAGATTGAGATTTTTTCAAATCAGATAATTGTTGAGTTAGTACGTCACGTTCTTCTGTTAATGCTCTGATTGTACGCCCACTTTCAACTTGTTCTTCTTCTAATAATTTTTTAT
>JAXJYR010000279.1:0-1584 GCA_036306885.1 Longicatena sp. | reverse complement strand
TGTGTATTCTTTACCAGTTTTTACACCTTCTGCTGTATATGCCGGTTCGCTTGTTTGCGCTACTTCGATCCATTCGTCGCCACTTAAGCGTTCTACGATATAGCTTGTCGCACCATCAAAGGCATCCCAAGTTAATTGAATTGTTTTGTAATTGATGGCTTCAGCTTTTAAGTTTTTCACTGTTGCTGTTTCTTCTTCTAAGCCACGAATTGCATCATGAATTGCATTTGCATATCCATCTACTGTAGTTTGTTCAATAATTTCTTTACCTTCTACAACAGCGGCAATCGCTTCATTTAGAGTCGCAACACTTGCTAGTGTATAAATACTTGTATCTTCAGGTACTAATGCTAATGCTTGGTTCACACGTGCGTAATCAGCTAATCCCATCACTAGGATTTCATAAATCATTGGAATCATGTTTCCATCGAATGTGAATTTTACCGCTTTGATTGCACTGTTTACATCGATCATTGTCCATGTTTCGTTTAATGTACCAACATCGCTCCAGTTTCCTTCTGCATCTTGTACACTTACAACAGCATTAGAAATAAAGTCGCTTGCTTGCATTACACCAATAGATGTGACATTTGTTACAGTTGTCATTGGGTAAACTAATGTATCATTTGCATCAACTTCATACATAAATCCATTTGTTTGGAAATCTCCATCATCTAAGTAGTTAGAGTTACTAATGTTCACACTACCTAAATCATCAACATAACGTAATGCATTGACATTAATTTTGTTATTAACTTGTACTTCATATACTTGTAGCCAGCTTGAGCTTGCTTCCGTAGAAACAAATTGTAAGTAACGAGCTTGGACACCACCTAAATCAGCATTTGCCACATAGCGTCCACCCACTACAATATATTCATCAGATGTCATACTCTTCACTGTTGTCCAAGTTGAACCATCTGTTGATACTTTAATATCCATTTTCTTGAATCCATCAAATGATTTCGCATTGTTTGGATCTCCACCAAAGTAAATAGAAGTATCATATAAGTTTGTAATAGAACCGAAGTCAACTTTTACATAGTCACCTGATTCAATTGTTTCACCAGCATAGAATTTAGTATCTAATTTTCCATCGAAAGTATTTCCGATAGCATATGATTGATATGTTTTCATACTAGTTGATACAGTTTTGATGGTAGCTTTGTCTGCAACTGTTTGGTTATAACGTACTTCATGTACTTTAATATCAGATGCATGCGCACTTGCAGTTTCAAAACGGAAGTAACGTGTTAATGCACCTTGGGCATTAAATGCTACTTTTGCCATATTTCCTTCTGTTCCATATGCATCTTTATTCACAGTCGCAACATTTGTCCAATCTTTTCCATTGGTTGAAATTTGAAGTGTTGTTGATTCAAATACTTGATCTGCACCAAATAATAATTCAAGGTCATATAATGCGACTTTTTCACCTAAATCGATTTGCACATAATCATTTTCGGCTTGTGCATTTTTAAACACAACAGCAGTAGTCACATTTCCATCAAATAGATTTGCTGCATTTTGTTCTGCCGCTAATTCCATACTTGATGTAATCGCAACACGATTTTCATAATCTGT
>JAXJYR010000278.1:0-11792 GCA_036306885.1 Longicatena sp. | reverse complement strand
CACCAATATATGAAGTGATATGCTGTAAAATAAGCAAAGAATATTTATCTAGTAAATTGAATTCGTTAGCTGCCTTTCAAAAATTAATCAATACATGTAAGGTGCTCATATGAATGCCTTTTTTTGAAAGTTTTTATTAAAAAAATTTTTTTGTTAATATATCTAATTATAATGAAAAATTAGTTGATTTATATATTAGCTAGTGTGATAAAGAAATAAATATTTATTAAAATTAGTCCAAATACAAACCGTTAGAGAATTAGAAAGGAATAAATACAAAGTATTAATATAAGAAAATATGATATCAATAAATATAAAAACGATACAAACGATATATAAAGTTGCCAACATTTCATGTGTTTTGAAGTAAAAGTTAACATTTACGTTAAATTTATTGTAATGATATAATAATTATGTCAAAGTAGTGTATTCCGGTATAATAACTATGTAGATGACAAAGATTTATGATTGTACTAATAATGAAGGTATGGAGGAAGCATAATGGAAGGAATTATATTCAAAATAAAAAGAAAAAAACAAGGAGTTAGTTTAGATTATATTTCTTAAGCTGTAGGTATTACAAAAGGTGAATTAAGTCGTTTTGAAAATAATAAAAGAGATTTGAGTGAAGATTTAATTAACCAATTATTCTTTAAATTAGATGGAACCATCGGTTTAGATGAAAAATCAGAACAGGATTTAATTCATTGTGTTAAAACTTTGTACAAAAGTATTATCAATCAGCAAGATTTAAACATTGAATATGAGGATTATCTAAACTCGACTTGGAAAAATGCAAGAAATGAATATTATTTAGTATGGTTAATAGGGCTTTTATTATTTAACTCTTTCTTAAATATATTTTCACAGGATTATGAATTAAATGAAATAATGTATATTTTAAATAATAATGAACATTACATTCCTTTAAGTGTGAAATCAATTTATTTTAGTACACTAGGGCAATATTACAAATTTAATAATGCTTATAAATCTTTGGGTTACTTTCAATCTGCAAAATCAAGTGCTTCAAATTTGATAGAAGAAGCAAATGCTTTATATGAAATTGGTAAACACAAATGTTTTTTTAATGATTTAACAGAAGCACTTGATTGTTTAGTTAGTGCAAATACCATTTTTTCAAATCAATTTTGTTTCAATGCTAGCATTGCTGTTCAAACTGAATTGGGATTTGTTTATAGTAAGATAGGATTATATGATAAAGCGACTAAAATACTAAATGGTTGTATTCAACTATTGAAAACAACCCCAGGTATTGTAGGTGATATCAAAAAGATAAACTCTTATCTATTGTTTTCTCTCTTAGATAAAAAAGCTTACGATGAAATAATTCAACGTAAAGAAGAAATTTTATTAATAGATAGAGAAAAACCACTATTCTTGTTTTGCATAGGATATGCATATTATCATAAAAATGATTTGGTAAACGCAAAAAAATATATGATAAGTGCGTGGAGAAACAGAAATCCGCAGTTTAAACAAGAACATGAACTTATTCAAGCATATAAATTGATTTTAAATGGTAAAAGTTTTGAAGATTATGAGAAAAAGTTTTTAAATGCTTTAAATGATAAAGAGGATATTCATGGTATTCAGTTTCAAGTGTTTGTTCTAGAAGAACTTATTTACTTCTCCAAAAAAGAAAATAAAACTGAAAGAGTACTAGAGTATTATGAAAAATTACATAATAAGCTGAGAAAACGTAATTAATCTAGAAAGGAATAAGATGTATAAAAATTAAAAAGATGCCTACTTGTAATGTTATCGGCATCTATGGCTTTTACTACTGTTCTACAATGTGATGTTTCTCAATTAAAGGCAAATGAAGAAATTAATGAATCTATATTACCAGAAGTTAGTGGTGTACCTGAAACATGGACAAATGAAATGATTCAATTAACAATTGAACGAAATGACAATGATTATATGTATAGTTTTTCTGATAAAGAAGGATATTATCAACTGAAATAAAAATGGAGGTATTTCTTTTATGAATGATTTGATTAATGCAATAAATTCTATTTATTATTCTGTAATAAATGATATTAGTATTAATGTATTTAACAAGGAAATAAAATTTGATCTTACTTTACACGATATTGGAAATATAAGTTCTCATATTATGCGTTTCAAAAATGTTGAATCATTCTTATGGATAGAAAAACCAAAAGATAGTAAATTTTATAGTTTTCCTAAGTGTGAGTATTATGAGCTAACATCCATTGTTTTAAAAAAAATTCACATAAATACAGATGATGATTGGTTTAAACAGTATCTGATGGAGTATAATGTAGTTATTGAGATTTGGGATACAGCATTGTTAATTCGTGCTACTGAGTTGTTAATAGATAATGAACTTTTTTTGATTTCCCAATAGTTAATCTTTAAAAACTTAGTTCTAATTGTGATTGTTATGAATTGTTGGGATATTATGAATATTGTAAACATGACGGAAAATGTTAATATGTACAAAGAAGAACTTATAATAGTTAGATTGAAAAAATATAACTTGATAAATTCCATTTGAAATATTCTGTTTTCCAATGAGAAGAATTCTACATGATGTGGAAATCGAATTTTGAGTTATTATATGAACAAAGATAAGTGTTTAAGCTATTTTACTGAATAATAAAAGTTGATATAATGATATATAAAATTACGTAATTTAATAAAATGTATTTAATCATTAGCTATTCTTATAAACATAGGGTAGCTAATGATTTGTAATTGTTTGTTATATTAATGTTTGCAATAAATTATTATGTTAGAAATGATAGTATAGTAATATTAGGATTTTATTTATAGAAAGGAATAAGTTATGAGTTCAAAAGAGATATTAGTTCAGAATAACAGTGGTTCAAATTTATGTGTTAATGATATTCTTTTGAAAAAGGAGAATCATTAATTTTATCAAATGTGGAAGATTTTCATATATATATATGAATGAAAATAAGTTTTGTAATGAATTATTTAATATTTATGATGTTTTTTTTAGAAGAATATTATATTTTCTTTTACGAATCAAAGATACTGAAGCAGTAAAAATCACAGAAAATACAGATATAAATGGATTACTGTACAATTATCGAAAAAACATGTATGTTTGTCCTAAAGGGGATTCAATAATAGTTTATGATGCTAAAAAAATAGTATATCTGATGTTGAAATATATGAAGATGAATGCTTGCTTGATTTTGTCATAGATACATCTAAAAAAGAGTTTACGGATATTACGAAGATGGTATTAAAGCATACTAAATTATATATATACATTTTAGCATTTTTAACATTATATTAATCGTTACAAGTTTGTATTTGGTATATTGCAATCCTGAAATAATAATCATTTTATTAATCACTGCTTTACCACTAGGAATCTTTTTGAGTAAAGGATTGTGTATTTTGAAAGAGCGAATGAATATGATAAATGCATTATACAGTTATTTTAATCAAAATAATAAATGTGTTTTGAATGATAATACATTGAACAAAATTAAAGATCATATAGAAAGTAGTAGGTAAGTATATTATATGATAGATGATGAATTAGATGTTGTTGATGATATTATAGAAAATTGAGTAAAAGCGGATGTCCAAATGATAATTCCTGTATTGAAAGTTTTTTGCTCCAATGAAAAAGGAAAGAATTTATAAAAGGGAATATAAAAGTATAGATGATGTAAAGAAAGATGTATTTGATTACATAGAACTGTTTTATAACAGAAAACGTTTGCATTCTGTATTAGGATATATGAGTCCAGTTGAATGCAGATATAAATATGATGTTGAAAATATAGTGTGAATAATAAATGTTTATACATATATAAAGTATAATATGTGTGAACAAATATCGTCGCATTCCAAGGTATTTAATGTTGGAAATGCTTATGTTTGGAATGGGGTATCTGCAATATAGGAGGTGAAGATATATGAATATTGTGCAAAAGAAAGACAAGTTTAATATAAATAATGAGTTTTTAAAATATTGGAAAAATAAAGATTATTATTCACTTTATTGTTATTTAAATAGCATTTCATTTGAATATAAACTAGAAACTTTTCAAAAATGTTTTAAAGGGTTGAATGAAAATGAGATTTTTAATTATCTTGTGTTTTTATTATCAAAAGATCCTAGTGCTACAAATGTTATCTTTGTATGCGATTATCTTATTTATATGAATCCACCTTTTTATGATGTATATTCAGTAATTGGAATGTTTTTAAGATATTCACTAAGTATAAAGAAGGATAAAAAATTAATTGAATGGATTTTAATAACATTTGAAGGTAATCCGGATTCACCTTTCTCACTTCAAGAATTAGAAAATATGAAAAATAACTGAACATAGCAGGATTTATTGATGTAGCATATGATTTAATAACATTAGCAAAAGATATTCCTAAGTATACTGAAAAAATATTAAAAGTGCTTAATTCATTATCTCCATATTTTCATGAACAATATTAAATAATTCTATTAAATATATAAGAGAATTAGAAGAAAGGAGTTTTGTTTTATGAAAAAGATTGTATTTGGTTTATTAATGCTTTGTTTAGTTTTTGCTAATGTACTGTTGCCTGTAAAAGGAAACTCATTTACTGATGCATCTGATATTATTAAATATGAGCTAGATACTTATGAGACTATTAATGATTTGTCTGTCGATGCTATTAATATTTATTCATTTCAAGTAGAGGAAAAAGGTGCATATTGTTTTGAAGCGGATTATACTTTTAAGGATAAAGATGATAAAGTTATGTCTATAGCTGTAATTAATATGAATACTTCGAAAGATTTGTTAGATATTCCTATAGCTGAGTTAAGTGATGAGCAAGTTCATGAGTTAGTATTAAATATGTTGAATTCTGTTCAATATAATATAGATGATGAAACCGATGCTTTAACCTATCATTTAGAAAAATCATATTATTTAGAACCAGGAACATATTGGATGACAGTGGTTGCCACAGGTGGAATGGATGAAGAAACTTGGGAAATTAAAGATGTGGATGGTAATGCTGTTTTTAAAGTATCGCCTTTAGAAAAAGATGCTTATTCTTTAACGAAGGTAAAATTTTCTTATAAAGATAGCTTATATTTAGATGTTCAAAATAAAACAACAGTTGTAACTTACATAACAGGAGGAGATATTCCTCGAACAATTTATAATACTGAAGATAAGGCTCCAATGCGTGATTACTATGAATTTATGGGATATTATGCATATCGTAAACGTGATGGAAAATGGTTATATGCAGAAGAATATATAGATGATTCTTATGGATTTGAAATGGTTGAATATCGTAATTATAGTTGGTATAAAAAAGGGAAAGAACCAGAAGGCTATGTAAGATATCCGTTATACTTTGAAGGTTATGGATCAGAAGTTTATGCAATGGATACAATGCAAGATGGAGATGTTATTATACATCGTGAAGAATGGCAAGGATATCCATATGTGATTCGTTATCATGCTAATCAAACTGGAAAAGGAACAATGAAAAATAGTTATTATAACTATGGAAAAACAAAAAAATTGCGTAAAAATACCTTTACATCTTCAAAAGGTAAACTTGCAGGATGGAAAGCAAGAAGAGCTTCTGATAACAAATGGTTATATACAAATGGAACTACAACAAAATGGTATAAAGAAGGTAAACAACCAAAAGGTTGGAAAAAATATGTCTTTAAAGATCAAGAAGCAACAAAGAACTTAACTAAAGAGTATGATGATGTGATTCATATGTACGCAACATATAACTAGAAAGATGTGTGTGTGATAATGGTTTTAGATTTACTACATAAAGTGAAATATACAACCATTCCCACGTACTTCTAGAAACTTAACATTCTAATAAAAATGGGACGATTTGATATCGTCCTTTTGTTTTGGTAAAAATTTAATCTTACAAAAATGGAAATTATATTGAGAGTAATCATAATTTCATCTATAATATGACACGTAAAGGTGATTCATTAATGAAAGAATATATATTAAAAGAACATAATGATGGTAGTGTTACAACGGTAAGAATGCTACAAATGAAATTATTAGAAATGTTAAAGGATATTGATAAAGTATGTCAAAAACATCAAATTCCTTATTGGATGAGTGGTGGAAGTGCATTAGGTGCAGTACGTCACCAAGGTTTTATTCCATGGGATGATGATATGGACATCGCCATGATGCGAGAAGACTATGAAGCATTTCAAAAAGTCGTAAAAGAATTAGATAAAGAAAAATATACCGTTCAATGCTTTGAAACCCATCCTGAATATACGGTCACAGTACCTGCAATGAAAATTCGTTTAAATGGTACTTGGTGTCAAGAATACAACACCTTACTACGTAATCGTTGTAAGGATAGTGATGGTATTTTTATCGATGTTTTTATTGTCGATTATGTCTCAGAAACAAAATGGAAGGATTTTGTATGGAGATGTCGCAATGGGGTATTAATGGTATTGATTACCTTGTTAGAAAACATCGGAATGAACCCATTATTATTAAAGAAACGATTTGTTCGTAATGCGAAAAAATACGGTGAAATCAATCAAAACTCACCGCTCATTGGATATGATATTACATGGTGTTTTAACTCTTTTATTCATCCTGTTGTCTATCCAAAAGAAAGTGTCTTCCCAATTCAATATGTGAAATTTGAAGATACTTTATTACCAATTCCGAAACGACCAAAAGATATGTTGGATATTGAAATATCGCCAAAGCATATGTCTTATCCACCCGAAGCAGATCAAAAACCAAAGCATATTAAAGATATACAATTATAAAAGGAAGTGATGATATGAACTATGCACCTCCACGTAAAGATTCAAGAAAGATTAAACTATTTATTTTCATTGCGTTCATCGCCCTGATTGGGATTGGTGTAGGAATCTATTTTAAAATGAATCAAGAAGAAAGTGTGATAGAACGTTATCGTGTATGTGGTTTAAGTGAAGAAGAAACAATTGCGAAATTACATCAAGAAAGTAATAAAGTCTTTATGATTCGTGATTATTTTTACTATGGAGAATCGTTAAATTTTTATGAACATCCATATACTCCATTAAATACCGATACATTATCAGGGAAAACAATTGAGTTAAAAAACATTTGTGATGATTCCACTATTTCCATGACGTTAGAAAATACATTGGATCAAAAATTATTATTAGATAGTATACCAGTTGGTTTTTATGAAGTGGGAATTATTGAAAACTTAGAGTATAAACGTTTAGTGTTTGAGGAAGCGTTAAGTGATAATTCATTTTATACTGCGAAACGTAATGGGAAAGTGAAAAAAGTAGAATTAATTGCGAATAAGAATTTATTACAAGAATATGGTATTGAAATGAATTTCCATTATTTATATCTATCAGTAAGTGAAGATAGTCGTGATAATGGTGAAGTTGATGTCTTTATTGACCCATATGGAATGAATACTGATTTTACTTGGTTACCAGATGAAGGAAGTCAAGCCCATGGTTTAGTTGAAAATAAAGAAATGTGGGAAGCTGCCAATATCTTAAAGGAAGAGCTAGAAAATGTGTATGGACTACGTGTTGCATTATCAAAGGATAGTGTCGATGAAAGTGGTCGAGCCTATGGAAAAGATGGACGTTTAAACAAAGGTTATAATGTCAATGCGAAATATTATTTAATGTTACGTTTCAATGTTCATGGGGATGATAGCATTCGTGGGTTAGAATTACATCATTCACATTATACAAGTCGTATTTTAGCGCGTAATATTACATACCATGTGAAGAAGAAATTAAATTATCCACTATCCCCTCTTTATTATGGAGAGGATGAAGGGATTATTACGTCTTTATTAACGAAAGGAAAAGATGGTAATTTAATCTATGATACGAACCTTTATTTACGTGAAAGTGGAGGTCGTGGGACATTAAGTGCTAAATATTCTGATATGTCAGAAACAGAAAATAGTATTTTTGCCAATAAGAATGGTATGTATGGTTTAGAAATAGACTTTGCCTATATTTCGAATGCTGAAGATGCGGCATATTGGAAATCAAATAAAAAAGTATTGATTAAAGAAATTGCGAAAGCATTCGCTGAAGGAATCAATGCCTCAAAATAAAGGAAGTTAGATATGAAGTATCAAATAAATAAAGGAAGTAAAAGCTATGGCGGCAATGGTGTATTTGAGAATATTCAATTTGAAATTCGTAACACTGAGAAAATTGCTGTTGTAGGACGCAATGGCTGTGGGAAGACAACCTTAATGCGTATCATTAGTGAAATGGAAGACTTAGATAAAGGTGAAATCCATAAAGAGAATGGTTTACAGATTGGTTATTTAGCGCAAACAACGTTTGAAAATGAAGATTTATCGGTGGAAGAAGCTTTAATGCAAAGCTTTGAAAAAGTATTGCAGATGGAAAACCAATTACGTTTGATGGAAGAACAAATGAGTGAACGTCATGATGAAGCTTTTTTAAATAGCTATGCAAAATTGCAACAGGCGTATGAAGAAGCAGGTGGATATCAATGGCAAAGTGAGATGATGAATGTCTTTACGCGTTTTGGATTTGAAATCGAAGATATTCATCGCCCGATTCATACTTTTTCAGGTGGACAAAAAACCCGCCTTGCATTTGTAAAATTGTTGTTGTCAAAACCTGATATCTTATTGTTAGATGAGCCGACCAACCATTTAGATATTATGACGATTGAATGGTTACAAGGATATGTCAAACGTTATCCAAAAGCGGTAGTTGTCGTAAGTCACGACCGTATGTTTTTGGATGATGTCTGTGATGTGGTTTATGAATTAGAATATGGGACAATGCGTCGTTATGTTGGAAACTATACGAACTATGTGAACGTGAAAAAACAAGATGTTGAGCAACAACGTAGTGCTTATATTCGCCAACAAAAAGAAATCAAACGGATGGAAGAGTTGATTGAAAAATTCCGTTATAAGAAAAACAAAGCGGCATTTGCCCAAAGTAAAATTAAATATTTAGAACGTATGGATGTCATTGAAAATCCTGAGGTGGACCAAAAAAGCTTTAAGGCTCGTTTTCAACCTGCCATCAAAGGTGGTAAAAATGTTTTAAGCATCGCCCAATTAGGAATTGGATATGACCAAGAGCTATGTAATGTAACGCTAGAATTAATGCGTGGTCAAAAGGTGGCAGTGATTGGAGCCAATGGTTGTGGGAAATCAACTTTAATGAAAACTTTAATGGGTGATGTCGCACCATTATCAGGAAGCTTTTTATATGGACATCAAATTGATGTTGGATATTTTGATCAAGAGCTAGCCCAATTTCAAAGTGGAGAAACGCTATTAGAAGAAGTATGGAAGGATTTCCCTGATTTAAATCGTACCGAAGCTCGTAGTGCCTTAGGATGTTTCTTATTTACTGGAGATGATGTCTTTAAAACGGTTGATGTCTTATCAGGAGGAGAAAAAGTAAGACTATCTTTCGTGAAGCTCATGCTATCGCAACCAAATCTATTATTGATGGATGAGCCTACCAACCACTTAGATTTAATTGGAAAAGAAGCATTAGAAGAAGCGCTGCAAGATTATGAAGGAACAATGTTATTTGTGAGTCACGATCGTTACTTTATTTCTAAATTAGCAACCGCATTAGTTGTGATTGAAAACAATCAAGCGACTTATATTCCTTTAACATATAATGAGTATATGGAAAAAAATAAACAGGAAGTCAAAGTCGAAAAACAACAAGTTCGTAAAGGTAAAGAGCGTGGTATTAACTATAAGCGTGAAGTGAAAAAAATAGAAGAAAAGATTGCGAATAACGAAAAACAAATCGAAACGTTAAAACAATTACGTTTTGAACCTGAGTATTATAATGACTACCAAAAAATGCAAGAATTAGATGAAAATATTAATAACTTGGAAAATGAATTGGTAGAATTCATGATGTTATGGGAAGAATATAGTGAGTGTTTAGAGATGGCTTAAAGCTGTCTCTTTTCTTTTGATGGAAACGGTTGCATATTGTTTTTTTGTACTGTTATAATATATGAAGAGAAAGGATGATTTTTTTATGAAACGAATGATGAACATGTTTCTTGCTCTGTGTATGTGCGTAAGTACATTGATGATGAATGGTTTACCAACAGTTTCAGCAGTTGAAAAATTGGTCAACATTGCACCTAATGGAACTGCTACGACTGAAAGTACAACGGTATCAGGAAGTGTCAATGCACTAAAAGATGAAAACGCTGATACACAATGGCAAACAAGCTCTTGGCCATCACAAGCGGTAATTCAATTAGATGGTGGTCATATGGTGAAAAAAGTTGTCGTAAAATTAGGGGCAAATAGCGCCAATGAAAATGTAAATGTAACGATAACTTATGCTCAAAATGGGGTAACAAGTGATTTAATTGCTTTTGGTAGTACAACTGCTGCACCAAATAGTGATGCAGTGATTGCGTTAGATATTCCTGTTTCTGCTACCCATATTTATGTATCATTAAGTGATGCGAATGGGGCAGTAAATGGACAAACAATAGCAATCAAAGAAATCGAAGTTTACGAAGCAATTGATGTGGAATTATCTGCATATAACAACATTGCAGCACAAGCTGTAATCACTACAGATGGAAGTGCAAGTCAAAAAGAGGGATCTGCAAACTTAGTAGATAAAAACCAAAGTACGTTATATAAATTCCATGATGCACAACAAACAAGTGAAAAATACATTTTATTAAGCTATGCAGAAGCACGTACGATGGACGCAGTCGTAATTAAGTTTGAAGACTATGGAAACAGTGATAGCTTAAACTTCCAATTTAACTATAGTATTTTAGCGCAAAATTCTAGTATTGATGGAAGTAATTGGGATGTGATTTGTGAAAACCAAATTGGAAATCGTACTAATGCTAGTAACAATGAATATTCATTTAACGCTAAAACCTACGATAAAGTAAAAATTGTAATGCATTCATGTACAACGAAAAATGGATATGGATGGCCTGCAATCGCAGAATTTGAAGTATATGGAAATGAAATTGTAGTAGAAGATAATGAAGCAGTATCGAATGGAAAACCAGTCCGTGTATCAAGTGGTAAAAATACTGCCTCTAATATTGTCGATGGAAGTAAAACAACAAACTGGAAAGGTGCATACTATCCAGCATATGCAGATATTGATTTAGAAGCAAACTATGATTTAAGTGCCATTGAAGTATATACTCCTGCCGAAGGATATTCTCAATATAGTATTTATACTTCTTTAAATGGATGTGACTTTACCAAATTAGCTGAAAAAACAACAAAAGCAAGTGCTTCATTAGAAAATGGAGAACGCTATACTGCAACAGGAACGACAGCACGTTATGTTCGTATTTACATGGAATATAACTCAGCTTCAACTCAAGCGGTTTTAAATGAAGTACGTGTTCTAGGGAAAGCTTCTAGTAAACCAGCCCAAGATTATCCTACTTTGAATGTACCTAAATTTGAAGGAAGTGCTTATGATGTTGAAATTACAGCACAAGATACTTATGAAGAAATTTATGGTATTATTGATCGTCGTTTAGGAACTACATACCGTGATTGGTTTAGCTTTGAATTAACAGCTGATCAAGCAAATGGATATGACTACTTTGAAATTAGTTCTAAAGAAGGTAAAGTACATATCAAAGGAAACGAAGGAGTTTCTATTACAATGGGATTAAACCATTACTTAAAATACTTATGTAATGTACATATTTCACAAGTTGGAGATCAAGTAACAATGCCTGAGGCAATTGTAT
>JAXJYR010000277.1:0-6224 GCA_036306885.1 Longicatena sp. | reverse complement strand
CATTCAATCTTTATCCTCCTTTCCTTGATTGAATATAATTTCTTACATTATTATTATAATCACTTTACTTGATAATCACAATTAAAAGTGAAAGCGATTTCATGAAAAATAGAGGTAACGTTATTGTCGCCTCTATCTCTATGTTATTCGATTGTAACTGGAGTCGTTTCTACATCTGGTGCATAAACTTTTTCACCATTTACTAAAGCAAATGCTTTAATTTTAAATTGGTATGTACTTCCTGCTTTCAATCCACTACTTGTAATGGTTGATGCTGTTGTACGTTTAATTTGACGGTATGCTCCTCCATCTTTAGAACGGTAGATTTCATAATATGACATTCCAGTTGCTTTATCAAAGCTTAATGTAACAGTAGTTCCATTTGCTTCTACTTTCACATTGGTTGGGGTCATTGTTTCTAATCCGACAATTCCTTCTACTACATTAGAACCATTTGTCATCACGCGATCGACTGAATCATATCTTGCTGCTTTCACTTGGTATTGGTAAGTATTTGCTCTCATCGCTTTAGATGTATATGTAGTTGCATCTTTTCCTAGTGTTAATACTTTTTTCCAAGCGCCTTCTCCATCTTTACGATAAATAATGTAACGTGTAGCTCCTTCTACTTGACTCCAAGTTAAATCAAATTGGGTTGTACCATTTGGTGTAATTGTTAATTCTACTTCACCTTGTAGTGTTGTAGTGGCTTTGACTTCAACAGCTTCAGAAATTTCTTCATCTTTTACAGCTTTGACACGATAAGTATATTCTTTACCAGCTTTCACTCCACTAGCGATATATGTTGTTTCAGTTGTTGTCGCAACTTCTACCCATTCTCCATCAGCAGTGAAACGTTCTACAATATAGCTTTGTGCTCCTTTTGGTGCTTCCCAGTTTAATTGAATTGTTTTGTAGTCTACGACTTCTGCAACTAAGTTTGATACTGCTTTTAAGGTATCATCAAATGATTCTAACATTGGTAAACCATTTTCAGCTACCATCCATTTATCATATCCAGCCACAACATTACCATTTAAAGCATTTAGTAATGTTCCATCACTTAATTGTTCATTTGTTAATACATTGACTTCACGTTGGTGGTTTCCACATGACCATACTTTCGCTACAATATAAGCATTTGTAATGTAAGTAGGTGTGTTTTCCATATCACTACCTTCATCCCAACCTGCTAACATACCAGAATATTTAGTTGCACTTACTGTGGCGTTAGAGTAAACATTATCGACCACAACTGGATAAGATTTGTCTAATGATGTATTGAAGCTTCCTGCAATACCTCCACCCGAAGTACCATTTACTTTTACATTTGCTAATGAGTAACAGTTGTACATATGTGAACTATTAAACATACCAACTAATCCACCAGTATCACCTGTTCCTGTGATGTTTGCGTTTGTATAACAGTTTTCAATTGTTGCATGCATTGTTTTACCAGCAAATGCTCCTGTATATTTTTGACCTGTAATATTAGAATCTTCAATACCTAGGTTTTTAATTGTTCCACCATATAAGTATCCAATTAATCCAACATTACTTGAAGCTTCATTAATTGTTAGGTTTCTAATCACATGGAAGTCACCATCAAGAACACCATTAAATTCATATACAGAATTATATTTCACATCTTGCATATCTAAATCAGTTGTTAGTTTAAAGTGTGCATCTTGGTTTAATCCTGCATTCGCAAAACGGGCAAACATTTGTAAATCTGTTTCTGATTGAATTAAGTAAGGTGAAGCTTCAGTTCCTTCTCCAGCAAAACGATATGTTTCAAATACACTATCATAATTATAATGGTTAAAGATATATAAGTTATCTAATTTACCATTGATACCACTAAACATTGTTTTACTTCCTAATACTGTTGCACGTGATTGTGAACGAGAGTTTGTAATATTAGTTGGTGTATATTCTGCTTCATCAATTGATAATACCGTAATATTAGATCCAGCATGTACAAAGGATGGTGATTGACTTGTAAGTTTTACTTTAACCCATTTATCTGTTGGAATATCCACATTAAATGAATATGTATATTTAGTTGTTTGGAAACATACTCCATTATCTTGATAATCTAGATAGATAGTACAGTCATCATTTTGGAATAAAATCGCATCTTGACTTTGTGTTCCATCTAAATATAAATCAAAGCTTGCTGTATATGGATATCCTACACCATCAAATGGTAATGCTAATGATGATGTACTGTTTAATACCATCACATCACTATTTAATGCTTCATCATGTGTAATTTGTGCATTTTCAAATGTCGCATCATAATCATTGGCACCATCTACTACGATATTTTCATTTACTTCTTCAAAATCATAGCTTGCGATGACTTTTGTATCAGTATCTACTTTATAGCGTGGATTTGCATATGGAGCATAATTTCCTACTTTATTGAAGGCTGCTTCAAAATCTTTTCCACTTTCAAAACGATTTTCATCTCCATACCAACATTTTTCTGCGACACCCGCAATATAAGCCATCGATAGTTCTAAAATATCATAATCATATCCTAATCCTGAATCATTCCAGTCACAGAAGATTGTACCTAAAACTTTAGGGTTTCCTTTTAGGATATCATGTTCAGCATAGTAGTATCCATTTCCTTTATTAGATGGGTTTGTAATGTTATGTGTATCAAAGTCACTTGAACCTTTCCAAGTATCATAGAATTTTGCCATATCGATGTGTCCATGGAAGAACGCACCAGGTCCAAATTCTCCACTTTGGTTTGGTACTAAATACATGATATCACTTGTAGAGTTAATAACTTCAAATCCATGATCTAACGCTTCATCAACACGGTAATCTGCTGCATCCCAAATTTGGGTTACAACATTTTCTGGTGCCACTTCATTTTCACCATAGTAAAGTGATAAGTTCCCCCAGAATACAACTTTATCAATATTATCTTTTTCTAACATGTATTGAGATAATCCGTTGATGTATTTACGCATGTTTTCTTTACTGTTACTTGATTCATCGGTTCCAATATGAATCATATTTCCTTGGAATACTGGATCTTCTCCATCCACAAATTCATTGAAGACAGATTGAACCAATGCCATTGATTCATTGTAGTAGCTTGCTAAGTTAAAGCTTGCCCCAGATACAATGGTACTATTTACTTTTGCAAAAGCTTTCGCATGACCCGGAGTGTCAATTTCCGTAATCACATTAATTCCAAATTCAGCTAAATCTTTTTGCATTTGTTTGTAGTCTTCTTGACTCCATACATAAGTTCCATTGTAGCTATTTAAAGCTGGATAATCTTTACTTTCTACGACAAATGACGCTGTATATTCTCCACCATTATCATTAATGTGTAAATGTAAGGTGTTCATTTTAAACCAAGACATGTATTTACCCATTTCTTCTACATAATCGATTGAGAAGTATTTACGAGCTACATCAAACATTCCTCCACGTAATTCATATTGTGGGTAGTCACGTACATAACCTTTTGGAATATTGGTATGTGTTTCATCTTGATATAAAACTTGCATCATTGATACAGCACCATAGAAAATACCAATTTCGGTTGGTGCTTCAATTTTAATTTGTTCATCAATGGTCATCGCATATCCTTCTTTTTGAAGTTCGGCGCTACGTGCTTCATTGAATACTAAAACGATATCACCAGCACTTGCTTCACCTTCGGCGATGGCTAATTCAATTCCTAACATATCTTTCATGTAAGTTTGAATGCGTGTTGCCATTTCTGCTAAAGAAGCATCTGCAATAATTTTACTATCATTTGTTAAAACGAAGTTTCCTTCTAATCCATACCATTCAGCTAAACCAGGCACAACATTAGGCACTGCATTGATTCCAGCATTTTCATATTGTCCTTCAATGATCACTTCAATGTTACGATTTAATTGTTCAACTACTTCACCTGTTGCGTTATCAATAATATCGTAAATTAATAATACTTTTTGATCTGTTAATGGTTGGTAAATATTTCCATCTAAATCAATGACTGTGCGATGATCTGAACCATATAATGTCGCAGTATATGCTCCATCTTCACTGACAATCGGTACTACTTTACCATTTTCAATTTTAGCTTCTTGAATAGAACTCATGAATACATCTAATTTCGCAGCTTCTTCAAATTCTGCAAAGCGGGCAATTCCATCAGCTCCATATACCCAAGTCATCATTCCTTCTGTTACATTTGCATTTAATGTATCAACGAATGAAGGATTCATTAATTCAGCTTTAGTTAATCCAATAATTTCATCGTAAACTTCAAAGTTTCCTACTGGTTGGTTTTTAATTGCTGCATCTTTATCATAGTAAACATTTTCCATGTGTACACGCGCTGTAGTAAACCCAATAATTTTACCTGTATAAGTACCAACATTTACTTGTCCAATGTTGTATGCATTAGAAATCAAAGAATCTCCTGCATTTGTTCCTTCTCCAGAACCAACAATACCTCCAATCGATTTATTGTTGACACGAATTTTACCTTTGTTGAATACGTTGTAGATTTTTGTATCTTGAATAATACCGACGATACCACCAACATCATAGTATCCACTGATTTCAGCATTGTTAAAACAGTTTTTAATTACTGTATTTGTCGCAAACCCGACAATACCACCAACACGTGCTCCTGCTTCAATGATTCCACTTTCAATCCCTAAGTTTTGAATCGTTGCGCCATTTGTTGCATGGAAGAATCCTGTATTTGTTTGTTGTTTATTGTGAATATTAATGTTTTTAATAACATGTCCTAATCCATCAAATGTTCCTGAGAATTCATATGGTGAAGATAATCCTTTAAATTCAATACCACTTAAATCTAAGGAAGCTTTTAATTGATAGTAAGCACTTGCGTGTTCTCTTGAAGCACCAATCGCACGATTCATTTCTAATAAATCATCTACTGTTTCAATTAAATATGGACTTTCTTTCGTTCCTTCACCTTTTAAAACAAATTCAACTTTTTCAAAAATGATTTCACCATTTTCATCTAATGCCCATTGTGCATATCCATTTTGTAAATTAGCATTTAATAATTCCACAGCACTTGCATCTGCACTTACTTTTTGTAATGTTGTATGTTGTGATTCATCATATTTTTTCGCCGCACTATTTCCAAAAGCATCACCACTTCCAACATAATATGTATTTGTGACATGAACTGGATATTTCGCTTCATATCCTTCATACCATCCTGTAATATTTCCTGGATATTTTGTCCCTGTTGCTGTTCCATTACTATAAACATTATCGATAGAAACAGGATTATTCGTATTTAAGGATGTATTCATACTTCCAGTGATAACTCCAGATGATTCATTAGAAGCATGTGTTGTCGCTGTCGAATAACAGTTATACATTTGCGAACTGTTTAACATTCCTACAATTCCACCAACATCATAAGTTCCGCTCACATTCGCATCGCTTGTAATGTTCATGAATACTGCATTCATACTACGTCCGACAAGTCCACCTACTTTTTTTGCACCTTTCACTGTCGCATTTTTCACTTGTACGTTACATACAGTACCACCTTCAACAAATCCAAATACTCCTGTATTTTCGGTAGTATCATTCATTGTAAGGTTTTTAATCGCATGAAATTGACCATCAAAGGTACCTTTAAAATGATTTTTTCTTCCAATTGGAGTTAAAGTCACACCACTAAAGTCAACATCATTTGTCATCATGTAATAATCATCGGCATAGCTAGCTGATTCATTGATCAACGCAGACATATTCACAAAATCATTCGCATCGCTAATCAACCAAGGTGATGCACTTGTACCACTACCTTCTAATTGATTTTCAACTGCATAAAGTGTTGTGAATTGCATACTTGCCACAATCATCATTGCGCTTAAAACAAAACTTAAAAATCGCTTCATATTCATTCTCCTTTCTTTTTTTATGAAGTATTTCATAGTTTCATTATAGTCTTTTATCACTTAACATACAATCAAATTGTAAGCGTTATCATTTAAAATTCACAAAAAAAAGGCACTCATATGAGTACACGAACGTATAATGTATATCTTTTTTTTCATCTTAAACTAATCTAAAATTTCAATTAACTTTATCCCCAGTATTTACACATTATTTTAATCTTTTTATTGTAAATGCCAATGGTTCAGCTATCACATATAATTCATCAAATCAAATTATTAACATCATTATTGATATATTTTATAAGATAT
>JAXJYR010000276.1:0-1841 GCA_036306885.1 Longicatena sp. | reverse complement strand
CTATTTATATATACTTCATGTAACGGTAGAATATTTACTCTACTCTATTCCTAAGACTTCAGGATCTTTACTTAATGCGATAAATTCTTCTACAGTGTTTTTAGCTGTTTCTAAAGCTGATACCCAGAATTCTTTTTTGGTAATATCAACACCCATTAACGCAGCAGCATCTTCCACATCACGTACTGTTGTTTGGTTTAACATGTAACGGTATTTATCTACAAATCCATCTTTGTCTTCTAAATATTTAGCATATAAACCACGGGCAAATAATCCACCAAAGGCATATGGGAAGTTATAGAAGCTTAAGTGAGATGAGTAGTAGTGACCTTTACATACCCACATATATGGGTGTAATGCATTGTGATCTAATCCATCACCGTACGCTTTTTTCTGTGCATTCAACATGATTTCTTCTAATTGTTGAGGGAATAAGAAGGCTGATTCACGTTTTGCGAATACTTCACTTTCAAATAAGAAACGTGAGTAGATATCACACATAATTTGCGTTAAGTCTTGAAGTTGGTTTTCAAGGATAGCATATTTAGTCTTTTTATCAGATACAGAAAGTACGGCATTTAAAATAATGTTTTCATTAAAGATAGATGCAGTTTCTGCAACTGGCATTGAGTAATCAGTATTTAACATATGGTGGTTTTCAACCATCATACCATGGTATGCATGTCCTAATTCGTGAGCTAATGTACAAACATCACCTAACGTACCATCATAGTTAGAAAGAACACGACTTTGTTTAATGAATGGAAGGTTGGCACAGAAGGCACCACCAACTTTACCTTTACGAGGGTAGAAGTCAATCCATTCTTCATCAAAGGCTTGTTCAATCATTTGCGCTAAATCAGTCGCAAATGTTGAGAAGTGTTTCACTAAGAAGTCTTTGGCTTCTTCTAATGAATATTTTGTGTTGTTTTCTCCAATTGGCGCGAATAAGTCATACCAAGGAAGACCATTTTCATGTCCTAAAATTTCAGCTTTACGTTTTAAGTAAGATTGGAAGACTGGCATATAGTCATCCATCGCACTTAATAAAGCATCTAAAGTTTCTTTTTTCATACAAGCCATATTTAAAGCTTGATCAAGTGGTGATGCAAATCCTCTTAATTCACATTCTGTAATTACTTGTGCTTTAATGCTGTTTAATGAGAAGGCAATTGCATCTTTAATTTTATCATAACCTTTTAATTCTGCTTCATAGGCAGCTTTACGCACATTTACATCACTTTCATAAGCTAAGTTACGAGCTTGTGATAATGTGATTTTTTCACCATTATAATCAACTTCTAAAGAACTTGTAAGGTAATTGTGCATCATTTCCCAAGCTTTACCACCAGAAGCATTTAATTTAGAAAGAGCTTCTTCCACATCATCGCTTAATAAGTATTGTCCATTTTTTTGAATGTTTGTTAAGTAGTATCCAAATTCTTGTAAGTATTCATCGCTTGCGATATATTCATTTAATTTTTCACATTCTGCTACATAACGATCAAATGTTGCCTGTGGCTTAGCAGAAGAGTTAATGATTTTGGTAATGATTTCACCATATCCTACACTTTCCGCATCACTTGTGTTCGTAGCTTGTTTTAATTCAATAAAACTATATAATTTCATGATTTTAGTTTTCGCTGCTTCTTGAATTGCCACAATCGCTTTTAATGTTTCTAATTCATTATCGTGTGATAAAGTTGAAGCCATTGTTTTCATCGTTTCAATATCAGCTTTTAATGCTTCTAAATCAGCATTAAATTGAGGATCATCATATCCTAAATAAAGTTTGTCTAATGACCAAGTATCTTTCATTTTTCCTTCCTCCTATACACATT
>JAXJYR010000275.1:0-7280 GCA_036306885.1 Longicatena sp. | reverse complement strand
TTTGCGGGTGTAGTTTAATGGTAGAACTTCAGCCTTCCAAGCTGACTACGTGAGTTCGATTCTCATCACCCGCTCCATTTTTTAAAAGGCTGCTTACGCTAAAGACGTAAGTTTTTTTATGAAAAAAATTTGACCCGTTAGCTCAGTTGGTAGAGCATCTGACTTTTAATCAGAGGGTCGGGCGTTCGAGTCGCCCACGGGTCACCATCCTATGCGGGTGTAGTTTAATGGTAGAACTTCAGCCTTCCAAGCTGACTACGTGAGTTCGATTCTCATCACCCGCTCCATTAAAAATAATACTTACGAGAAATCGTAAGTTTTTTTTATCGATACTCAAAAAAAGACTAGAAATACCTAGTCTTTTTTTAATTCTAATAGGATGTGAAATGATGCTATCTTTCATTATGATGATACTATATTCTCTAGATCATTTGATTGCTCAACTTTGTACATCAATTTAGCATATATAGGAGCAAATACAGAAACTATTAAAAGTAATATTTTGAATATCATAATATGATTCAATAGTCCAGCTATAAGCATGATTATATAACCAAAAACTCGTCCAATCGCTAAAAATAATTCAATAAGTACGATAAATTCAGTTTTCCAACTTTCAATCTTACATTCTTTTACTAAATTACCTTTTTTGGTATTATAAATAACACTTAAAATAGAAATGGAAATGGTATATAAAAAATTATAAATAATCAAAGTAATTTTATTAATATCAAATAAAAAACCGAGAACGCCAAGTAAAATACATGTTGCGCAAGTATATAACACTAATTTTGCATTATTTTTATTATAATAATTCTTATATAAATAAAGTGCAAGCATTGAACAAATAGAAAATAGGCTTGTCAGGACTCCTAAGTTAAATGATGTTTTAAATGTCATAATCGTTATAATTACAACCAAAGATCTTATTGAACTTTCAATCACACCATAAGCGATGGCAGACTTAGCATATTTTAAGATATTGTTGTATTGGTAGGTGTTTAAATGATTTATAAAATTTTTAATACTATACTTGTCTGTATTCTTTTTTACCAAATCATTATGTTGCTTAATATTTAAAGACGCAATGATTTGAATAAACGATATGATAAATACATAAATCGCAATTTTACTAAATGAATAGAATTCGATAGAAGCACCTAAAACAATTGGTATAACAATATTAATAAATTTACTAAAAATGGTTTTTAAAGCCATGTACTCTTTACGATTTTCATTTGTCGTAACTTCAATTAAAATGTTTTCATGAACCACCCAATAAAAGACTTCTGCTATTGCATATAAAACAGCAATAAACGGAAAGTAAATCGCAATTTTATCCTTTAATAATGCAATCAATAAAATAAAAATAGCTCTGAAGATTGCGCCTAGCGATAATATTTTAGGTGCAAACTGAGATTGTGTTTTTACTGTTTTTCCAATAAATAAATTACCTAGGCTAAGTAAAGAATAAATCAAGATATAAAATAACGAAATTTGTACAATACTTTCATTTGTTACTTTTAAAAAATAAGCAACTAAAAAAGTGCTTACAAATATTTCGGTAGTAGCATACATTAAGTCACAAAGCATTAAAAGTTTAGAATTTGTGCTTAGCTTATGAGATGTGTAGTTTGTATTCATATAGTTTATTACCTCTCTTTTTATATTAACATTTTTTTTATAATTTGTAGTTGAAGATAGAAGAATTTAAAAATATATTTTGTCACATTCAAATTATAAAACATAATGATGATAATATCATGAAATAAAATTAAAAAATGAAAGAAATAGAAAATAATAGTGTCTTTTTTACTTTATTTGCGATATAATTAGTGTGTTATGAATCATATACGGTAATAATTATGGAGGAAATGAATATGTACTACAATGAAAATGACGAAATGTTTGAAACTGAAGTGGAGATCGATGACGTAGCTGCAAAAAAAGCGTTAATCGAAGAAGCAAAAGCTTTAGATCCAGAAGCTGACTGGAAAGATGTAGCTCCACAAATCAACGCATTGAAAAAAGCTTGGAAACGCTTACCTAGCAACGAATCAATGCAAGATGAAAACTTACGTGATGAATTTGAAGCAGTATTAGACGTACACTTTAAAAAACAACGTGAAAACTTCAAAGTAGCAAAAGCTACAAAAGAAGCTTTAATCAAAGAAGCAAAAGCTTTAGCTGATACAAAAGAATTCGGTAAAGCAAACACTAGAATGAACGACATGATGGGTGAATGGAAAGCATCTGGAAGTGCTGGAAGCAAAGATGTTGATGACCAATTATGGGAAGAATTCAACAAAGCTCGTAAAACATTCTTTGACCGTCGTGCAAAAGACTGGGAAAACCGTAAAGCAGGATTTGAAGCTGCGAAAGTAGCAAAAGAAGCTTTAGTTGAAAAAGCCAAAGAATTAGCAGAAGGAAACAACTTCCGTGCTGCTGGTAACGATTTCAAAAAATTAATGGAAGACTGGAAAGCTGCAGGAAGCGCTGGAAAAGCTCACGAAGACGAATTATGGACTCAATTCAACGCAGCTCGTCAAACATTCTTTGATCGTCGTAATGCATTCTATGCAGAAATGAACGAAAAATACGAAGCAGTATACAACGTGAAAAAAGGATTAGTTGATAAAGCTGCAGAAGTTGCTGCAAACAAAGAATACACTAAAGAAAACACAGCTGAATTGAAAAACTTACAAAAAGAATGGAAAGCTGCTGGATTCTGTGGAAAAGAAAAAGAAGATGCTTTATGGGCAGATTTCCGTGCTGCAATGGATGACTACTTTGCAGGATTAAAAGCATTCAACGATGCAAAACACGCTGACTGGGTTGCACGTATGAAAGATGCATATGCTCGTAAACAAGAATTAATCAACAACCAAGAACGTCAAATTAAACGTTTAGAAGCAGAACGTGTAGGTGCAATGGGAGACCGTGAACTTCAAGACATCGAAATGCGTATTGCGGACAAACAAGAATTCATCGACCAATTAAAAGCTGAATTAGCAGACTTAGAAAAACGTATTGGATAAGAATTCATTAGAAGAGATCTAGATAGATATCTAGGTCTTTTTTTGTGAAATGAATTTTTTTGTATAAAAAATAAAAAAAAAGATACCCTTATTGAAGATAATAGAGTAAAATACAGGGGTAGGAAAAATAACGGAGGTTTAATTATGAGCGGATTTTTTGGAGTAGCTTCAAAAACTGATTGTGTCTTAGATTTGTTTTTTGGTGTAGACTATCACTCACACTTAGGAACAAGAAGAGCGGGAATGGCTGTACATGGAGATAAAGGTTTTTCACGTGCAATCCACAATATTGAAAATACACCGTTTCGTACAAAGTTTGATAAAGACTTAGAAAAATTTGATGGTAATTTAGGAATTGGATGTATTTCTGATAATGAGGCACAGCCATTATTAGTAAAATCACATTTAGGTTCTTTTGCGATTACTACAGTTGGAAGAATTAACAATATTAATGAATTACAAGAATTATGTTTTCAAAGAGGTACAACGCACTTCTTAGAAATGAGTACTGGAGAAGTAAACCCAACAGAATTAATTGCGTCTTTAATTAATCATAAAGATACAATTGAAGAAGGTTTAGAATATGTTCAAGAAAAAGTTGATGGTAGTATGAGTATTTTACTATTAACGAAAAATGGAATTTATTGTTCACGTGATAAATATGGAAGAACACCAATTGTCATTGGGGAAAAACGTGGTGCATACTGTGCAACATTTGAAAGTAGTGCTTTCCTAAATCTTGGATATCGTCATTATCGTGATTTAGGACCTGGTGAAATTATTTGTATGACACCATTCTCAATTCAAGTAAAGAAAAAACCAAACGATAAGATGAAAATTTGTTCATTCCTGTGGGTATATTATGGATATCCAACATCTACCTATGAAGGAGTAAACGTTGAATGTATGCGTAATCGTTGTGGAGAATTACTTGCGAAACGTGATATGGGCGATGACGATTTTGAAATCGATAGTGTCGCAGGTGTACCTGATTCAGGTTTAGCGCATGCCATTGGATATTCTAATGTGTCTGATGTTCCTTATGCACGTCCATTTATTAAATATACACCAACATGGCCACGTTCATTTATGTTAACAACACAAGCAAAACGTGAAGAAATTGCGAAAATGAAGCTGATTCCAGTGCAAGAATTAATCAAAGGTCAACGCTTATTATTAATTGATGACTCGATTGTACGTGGAACACAATTAGGAGAAACAACTGAATTCTTATATGATAGTGGAGCACGTGAGGTACACATTCGTCCAGCATGTCCACCAATTGTATTTGGATGTAAATATTTAAATTTTTCACGTTCTAAATCAGAAATGGATTTAATTACACGTCGTGTGATTCGTAAATTAGAAGGTGATAAC
This sequence comes from Longicatena sp., assembly GCA_036306885.1. Lineage (GTDB taxonomy): Bacteria > Bacillota_I > Bacilli_A > Erysipelotrichales > Erysipelotrichaceae > JAXJYR01. Next base: position 2,865 of record JAXJYR010000275.1, on the reverse strand, counting down.
ATTACCGATGAAATTTTACAAGAATATGTAAATCCAGATAGTGAACGTTATAAAAAAATGTGTGATGAAATCTGTCATCAATTAGACTTTACAAGTATCAAATATACACGTATTGATGATATGGTAGAAGCAATTGGTTTAGAAAAATGTAAATTATGTACATATTGTTTCGACGGAAGCAAGGATAACGAATAAACAGCTCACTTTGAGCTGTTTTTTTTATCTTCCCGTTAGAAAAAGATTATGTTATAATTCACATTATTGAAAGCTAGGTGAGAGAATGAAACAAATCATTGCAGGAATATTAGCTCATGTAGATGCTGGAAAAACAACTTTATCCGAAGCGATGTTATTTCAAAGTGGAATGATACGTAAAATGGGAAGAGTTGACCATCAATCTACCGCATTAGATTATGAAAAAAACGAAAGAAGTAGAGGGATTACCATCTTTTCTAAACAAGCATATATCGATTATTTAGGAAATCGTATTTACTTTGTCGATACGCCAGGACATATTGACTTTGCGAGTGAAATGGAACGTTCTTTAGCGGTATTAGATTATGCAATTTTAGTATTATCAGGAAGTGAAGGCATTCAATCACATACGGAAACAATTTGGCGTTTACTCAAACAACATCATATACCAACCTTTTTATTTGTGAATAAGATGGATATTAGTTATCGTAGTGTTGAAGAATGTATGGAAGAACTTCAAAAACGTTTTGGGGATGGTTTTGTCAACTTTAGTCAAGATTGCGCACAGGTTTATGAAGAGAGTGCTTTATTACAAGAAGATGCCTTAAATGAATATATGGAAAATGGACAATTAACAGCTGAAACAATTCAAAATTTAATTTTTGAAAGACAATTATTTCCTGTATATTTTGGAAGTGCCTTAAAAATGGATGGGGTAGAAGCCTTTTTAAATGGTTTTGCCACATATAGTAAAGAACGAGCTTATCCTGATGAATTTGGGGCAAGAGTTTATAAAATAACCCATGAGGATGGTGTTCGTTATACTCATTTAAAAGTGACAGGTGGTAGCTTAAATGCTAAACAAAAATTAGATGAAGAAGAAAAAATTGATCAAATTCGTATTTATATGGGGAATAAATATGATTTGGTACAAAGTGTGAGTGCTGGTTCCTTATGTGTTGTGAAAGGGTTAAAACAATTTCAGGTTGGGGATGGAATGGGATTCGAACAACGTCACTATCAAGAAATGATTGCCCCTGCGATGAGCTATCGTTTGATTTTACCATCGCATGTCGATCCCTTCGCCATGATGCGTCAGTTACAGCTATTAAAGGCAGAGGATCCATCCTTACATATTGAATATAATGAAGCACGTAAAGAGATTCGTTTTCAAATTATGGGTGAGGTGCAACTAGAAATCTTAACCGCAATGATCAAAGAACGCTTTGATGTCGATGTACGCTTTGATGAAGGAATGGTTCGCTATAAGGAAACCATTTTAGAACCAATTGAAGGGGTAGGACATTATGAGCCCCTACGCCATTATGCAGAGGTTCATTTACTATTAGAACCATTACCACAGGGAAGTGGATTAGTATTTGAAAGCTTATGTCCCCTTGATCATTTAGATCGTCATTGGCAACGTTTGATTTTATCGCATTTACAAGAGAAAACCCATATTGGGGTATTAAGTGGATCACCGATTACTGATATGAAAATATCTTTATTATCAGGTAGAGGACATTTGAAGCATACAGAGGGTGGAGATTTTCGTCAAGCAACCTATCGAGCCGTACGTCATGGACTTGCAAGGGCGATGAGTGTCTTATTAGAACCAATGTATTCCTTCACCTTAAAAATACCAACAAACGCTTTATCACGAGCATTATATGATTTAGAACAACGACATGCGACCTTTGAAATTACCAATCAAAATGATGAAATGATGGAAATAAGTGGACGTGCTCCGGTAGCATGTTTTCGCAATTATGAAATAATGCTTCGTTCCTATACCAATGGAAAAGGGATTTTACAATGTCAATTAGATGGTTATGCGCCATGTCATAATGAAGCCGAAGTATTAAGCTTAATTGGGTATGATTTTTTAAGTGATATGGAAAACCCTTGTTCATCAGTATTCTGTGCATATGGGGCTGGATATGTAGTTGAGTACGAACAAGTAGCGGAACATATGCACTTACCTTATACATATGGTGTTGAAAGTGTTAGTCAGGTTTCAACACATCGCCAACGTAATATTTCTGATAAAGAAGTAGAACGCGTAATGAATTCATTATTTGCGAAAAAAGAAGAACCGAAACGACCAGGTAAGAAAAAAATAGTGCCGAAAGAAAAACCATATCAAAGTCCCCATGCGAATGTCCATAAACCAGACTGTATTTTAGTCGATGGATATAATGTGATTTTTTCAGTAGAAGAACTAAAACAACTTGCCTTAGAGGATATGTCCGCAGCGCGTGATGCATTATTAGATATTTTACATAGTAATCAAGCATATCGTAAATGTGAAATGATTGTCGTATTTGATGCATATAAAGTGGGCGATGATAAAGTAAAAACCTATCAAGATCATAAACTGCACATTGTGTTTACAAAGCGTAAACAAACAGCCGATAATTATATCGAAAGCGCAACTCATCGCTTAGCCAAAGAATTTAATGTCAGTGTTGTGACAAGTGATGGACTAGAGCAAGTAATAGTCATTGCACAAGGTGCAAATCGTATTTCATCGAACGAATTTATTAAACAAGTGAAACAAGTTCATCAAAAAGAGCTAGCTACTTATCATGCAAATACACCACGTTTTCGTCATGAACCACTCGCAGATTTACGAAAATTGAATGAATCAGATGGAAATAATAAGTAATT
>JAXJYR010000274.1:0-6804 GCA_036306885.1 Longicatena sp. | reverse complement strand
CTATTTACTTCATAAGTTAAATTAGAAAATTTCTTTAAAGTTCTTTTAATATTTTCTCCTAATTTTCTAATGAAATCTTGTTTATTTTTTCCTTTAGTTCCTAGTTCGCCAAAGCGAACCATAATTAATTCTTGTTTCATATACTTTCTCCTAATAACGTGGTTTTCGATTTTTAATCATATTGGCGATATCAACATAATGCTCATATCGTGCTTGATTTAATTGTTGTTGTTCCTTAGCTTCGATAATCGCACAGCCTGGCTCGTGCAAGTGCGTACAATCATTAAAGCGACATTGATTTAAATATGGTTGGAAATCAGGAATCACATTAGACAAAGCGATAATTTCCATATGGTTAAAGTCAAGTGAAGAAAAACCTGGGGTATCTGCCACCCAACCTTCTCCAACTTGATGTAGTTCACAATGTCTTGTAGTATGTTTCCCGCGTCCTAACGCTTTAGAAATCACTTGTGTTTGTAGCTGAAAGTCAGGATTAATACGATTTAATAAAGAGCTTTTTCCTGCTCCACTTTGTCCCGTTAATACCGATATCTTATTTTTCAATGCTTCTAACAACGCTGTAGGTTCTTCGTTTTGCGATGTTGTATATACTTCATAACCAGCTTCTTTATACGATTCAATCGCATCGATTAAATGTTGGTCATTTTCATCTAATAAATCCATTTTCGTAAAACAAATAACTGGTTTAATTTTAGCGTAACATACTTGAAAAATCAATCGATCAAGTAAAACGGATGAATAATCGGGTTCTTTCATTGACATTACAATAATCGCTTGATCTACATTGGCAATCAATGGTCTTTTTAATTCGTTTAAGCGAGGTAAAATACGTTGAATTGCGACTTTATCTTCTAAAAACTCAATTGCTACAATATCTCCCACGACTGGAGCTTTATCTTTACGTAATTTCCCCATTAATGTTCCAATTTGACGACTTCCATCTTCTAAAAGAAGGGTACATCGATTGGATACTATGGCAATAATGCGTGCTTTTTTCATTCGTAATAATACAATGTAATCGTGTTAGAACCTTCTTGTACATACCAACTACCCTCTTGTGGCTCTACACGCATTACAACTCCTTCCTCTATTTCTTCATCTTCTGGTATTTCCATTTGAATTAAGACTGGAGTAATCCCTCTATCCTGTAGCATTTGTTTAATATCTTCTACTTTTTGTCCTACCATATTTTCTATTTGGAAGGCAACACTTTCAGTGACCGTCAAGGTAATAGATAGTGGTTGATATGGATCGATTTTCTGACCTTCTTCTAGTCCACTTTGTTCCACAATATAACCAGGCTTTAAGCTTGTGCTTGCTACTTTGATTACTTCAATTTTAATATTTGGAGCTTCTTCTTCTAAAGCTTTTTTTACTGATTCATACCTTTTATTCGTATAATCTTTGATGACATAGTATTTACCTTTTGAAACGGTAATGGTAATCATCGAAGTTTTTTCAACCTCTTTTCCACTAACTGGATAAATACTAATTAATTCACCCTTATCTTTATCATCACTTAAAGTTTCTTCTATACGAATACTTGTATCTAAAACACCTAGAGCATATAATTCACTTTTTAGTTCATCCACACTCTTATCTGTAATCGTAGGCATGATAATCGTTTTAGGTTTTACAATTCCTGAATCTAACATCAAATAAATACTAATTCCTAAGCATAATACAATTAGGATAATTAAAATCCATTTGTAACGTTTTTTCTTAGGCTGTTCCTGATGTTCACTAAAAATTGTTACTTCTTCTTGTGGTTTCGGTTTATTTTCAAAAACAATTGGTTTTACTTTCTCACAGCCTTGGTCCAAACAATGTTCTAAATCATATAACATTTCTTTGGTACTAGTATAACGTGAATTTTTATCTTTTACACATGCACGTTGAATAACATTTTCAATTGTTTGTGGCAGTGTCGGATTAAAATCACGAATGAGTGGCATTGGATCATGTAAGTGTTTAGTAGCGATTTGATAAGCATTATCCCCTTTAAAAGGAACTGTTCCACTTAATAATTCATAAAATACAATTCCTAATGCGTAAATATCCACTTGCTTGGTTGGAGCTTCGCCACGGGTTGTTTCTGGTGCTAAATAGTGTGCACTTCCTAAAATTGACTCTCCTTGGGTCAGTGATAAGGAGTCATGAACCATCGCAATCCCAAAATCGGTAATTTTAACTGTTCCATCATCCTTAACTAAAACATTTTGTGGCTTTACGTCGCGATGGATAATATTATGCTCATGCGCATGTTGGATTGCCATCGTTAATTGTTTCATAATATCAAGTGCTTCTTCTTTATGTAAAGCACCACGTTGGGCAATCAATTGTTTTAATGTACGTCCTCGTACATATTCCATCACTATATAATGATGATCTTTAAATTCCCCTACATCATATACATCCACAACATTGGGATGCGATAATTTACTAATCGCACTTGCTTCACGTTGAAAACGCATCAATGTAATCGGATCTTTAGATAGTGAACCACGTAAGATTTTAATCGCAACATCGCGTTTTAAAATAGTGTCAAAGGCCAGATAAACATCAGCCATTCCACCTTCTCCTAGATTATCTAAAATTTCATAGCGTTTCGCAAAAATCGTATGCATTAATTTCATAATCTATCCTCCTGTGCAAGAACGATAATACTGACATTATCATATCCTCCTGCCTCTAAAGATAGTTGTAATAAATCATTACAGATTTTATCGACATCTTTTTGCATAAATGCTTCCGTCATTTTAGCTTCTTCTACATAACCATGTAAACCATCACTACAAATCAAATAACCTTTTACATCCTCTTGCACTTGAACAATATCAATTTGCACCTTATCCCAAATTCCTAGCGCATTAACTAATGTATTACGCATTGGATGAACTAACGCTTCTTCTTCACTAATTTCTCCATTACGCACAAGTGTCTCCACAAAGGTATGGTCAGTAGTTAAGCGTTTTAATTGATTTTGATAACTATAAACACGTGAATCTCCTACATTAAAGACAAAGGTATTTCCATTCACCATAATTAATCCCGTCATCGTCGTTCCCATTCCATCCATTTCTGGGGCTTTTTTAGATTGGATAAAAATTAAATCATTTGCTTCTTTAATTCCATGTTCAATCCATGCAGGAATTTGTGAGGGACTCATTTGTTTAAAATTCGTTTGCAGGAAATAATCCTTCATATGCATACATGCCATTTTACTAGCGACATCACCAGCTAATCCACCACCAATTCCATCGCAGACAATGGCTAAAATATCCCCATCTTTTTTAATATAACAGATACAATCTTGATTTGTTTTACGGCGTAATCCAACATGGGTTAGATATCCCGCTTTCATTACAGTTTACCTTCCTTCTTCATGTGTTTTACACGTAATTGTCCACATGCTGCATCTATATCAGCACCATGTTCTTTACGAATCGTACAACGAATTCCTTCCTTCATTAAGGCATCATAGAATACCATTGCCTCTTGGTAAGATACACTTTTAAAACCTTTTTCATCTACGGCATTATATGGAATCAAGTTGACATAAGCATTCATTCCTCTTAATAATTTCGCTAATTGTTTTACTTGCGTTTTACCATCATTTACCCCTTTTAATAAAATATATTCAAAGGTTAAACGACGATTATTATGTTGGGCATAATGTTTTAAAGCCCCCATTAACTCCTCTAAAGGATAAGCGTGGTTAATTGGCATTAATTGATCACGTAATTCATTACTTGGCGCATGTAATGAAATAGCTAGATTATATTGAGTATGTTCATTTGAGAATGCATAAATTTTAGGTACAACTCCACATGTCGAAATGGTAATATGACGTGCTCCAATTCCCAGTCCACGATCATGATTTACCGTTGCTAAAAAGTTCATCACATTCTCATAGTTATCAAATGGTTCTCCTGTACCCATCACAACAATATGCGATAAACGATCATTTGTCGTATCTAAATCACGTTGTACCGCTAATACTTGAGCTACAATTTCTCCAGCAGTTAAATCACGTTTTTTCTTCGTTAAACCACTTGCGCAAAACGCACATCCCATATTACATCCTACTTGGGTTGTAACACAGATACTTTTCCCATAATCAAATTGCATTAAAACACTTTCAATTAAAGCACCATCAGGTAAAGCAAATAAATATTTTGCTGTTCCATCACTTGAAACCTGTTTATCACGTAATTCTAAATTCGTAATTTCATAATGTTCTTTTAAAACTTCTCTTGTATCCTTAGACAAATCACTCATATCATCAATAGAAGTTACACGTTTGCGATATAACCATTGAAATATTTGATGTCCTCTAAATTTTTTCCATCCATGCTCAACCGCCATTTCGGCCATTTGATCATAATTAAAATCATATAAACTTTTCATATTTTTAATCACCTTTTATATTTTATCATATAATTACATGAAATTATTATGTAATTTATCCGTTCTCTTTACGTAATTTCGCAATAAAGAAACCATCACTTTGACATTGATGTGGGAAAATCGTTTTCATTCCTAATAATTTAAAGTTTGGATGTTCCTTCATAAAGCGTTCAATTTGTTTTTCATTTTCTTTTTTATTTAAGGTACAGGTTGAATAAACTAAAACTCCTTGCGGTTTTAACATCAGTGCCCCTTGTTTTAAGATATCATATTGAAGTGGAATTAAAGTATCCATATCACTACTTTCCATATGTAATTTGATATCACTTTTACGTCCTAGTACCCCATAACCACTACATGGTACATCACATAACACGCGATCAAAGCTTTGTGGTTGTAGATGTTCTAATTTCGTGGCATCATTTACCATTGGTTGTAAGCTTTTTAAATGTAAACGTTTCGCACCTGCACGAATTAATTCGACACGATGCGGATGAATGTCGCAACAAACTACCACTCCCTCATCATGCATTAATTCCGCCATATGGCACGCTTTAGACCCTGGTGCACTACACATATCTAATACTTTATCATTTGCTTTAGGATTCATAATACGTGCAACCATCATACTTGCTTCATCTTGCATTGATACCATTCCCTCTAAATAATAAGAGGTTGTCGCAAGTGGTGCATCGCCAATATAAAATAATGCATCCTCACACATTCTACCTTTTTCAAAGTCACCTGTATCAATTAATTGTTGTGGCGATGCCTTCATACGATTCACACGAACACTATTACGTTGTACTTGTTGAAAAGCATGTACCGTTCTTAACATCAATTCATTTCCATATTGGGCACTCCACATTTTCAATAACCACAATGGATAACTATAACGAATCGACAAGGCTTCCATTTCATCTTTCGGTAATCCTCTTTTACCATTACGCATCACATTACGCAATACTCCATTGACAAAAGAACCCATTTTCGCTTCGCTTTTTTTCGCTAAATCAACCGCTTCATTTAAAATAGCATAAGAAGGAACATTTTCTAAATAAAGTAATTGATAAACACTCATATCTAATAGAATCGCAACTTCTTTTTTCACTGGATTTTTAGCTAAATATTCCCATTGATAACGCACATAGCGATGATTTTGTAAGGTTCCATAAACAATATTTGAAGCTAATGCACGATCCTTCTCATCGACTTTATTCAAATGTTCTTTTAAATATAAATTACTATATGTTTTCTTTAAAATAATTTCACATAATGCTTGATAGGCAAATTTTCTTGCTTTCATAGAAGCCTCCTTTTCATAAAGATATTACTCATCCATAAATATATCGTATATGTGATACAAAACCCCATCACCGTATCACTTAAATAATGAGCACCACAGCTCATTCTTGTCAGTGGCATTAAAAGAATCAATCCATAAATCAATAAGCGACTCCACCAAGCTAAAGGGCGATGAGAATGCATTTTTAAAAAGCATAATATAGCACACCATGCCGTTGTATGACCACTTGGAAATGATTTATGACCATTGATTCCCTGTGGTAAATACCATGCCGTAAAATCACTGATTCCATTACCATCACGAAAACGTACACGCCCCCAAACATTTTTCAAAAGTGTTGTCACGAGCATCGAAAGTAATAAAACCATCGTAAAATACATCATCCAATACGCAACATTTTGGCGATGCGCACGCGGAATCTTGGCGACCACACAGGCAACAATCACCCATACTAAAAGGGCTACTATGATACTGGTTCCATAAAACATCATTCCTTCACACCAATAATGCATCGTATCAAAACCAGCATATAAGGCCGCAATCACACTAAGTATTCCAAACAATACCTGATTGGTTATAACATAATATAGTCTAAAACAAGCTACAATGATTAAGATAAGTGGTAATATCGCAAAACGTTCAAACACCATATCTATACCATTTAAAGCATGAGCCATTTTTAAATTGATTTCATAATCATAAAAACCGGCAACCACCAATAATATCATTACCATTCCATAAGGAATCAAATGTTTCCAATGTAATTTCATAATCTACTCCTAATCAATGATATAAGGATTCATATCAATATCTAATGTCCCTTTTAATTTATGATTTAAATGATAAGCACGAGCATTTTGCGCCACAACCATCAAATCATTTTCACTTTTACTTTTTAATAAAATACGGATTCGATATTCATTCTTTTGTTTACCTAATTCAACTGGACCAAGAATACGAACATTTCCACTATATTCTACTAACATTGATTTCATTTTTTGGGCTTCGATTTGTAATTCTGCTTCACTTCCACCACGAAGTAATAAGCTACATAAATAACGATATGG
>JAXJYR010000273.1:0-1904 GCA_036306885.1 Longicatena sp. | reverse complement strand
GTTCTTCACCACGTATTAAGCGTTCTGGTACTTCGGCTGAAATCATGGGTAAAATATCCAAGAAAGGTTCTAAATACCTCAGACACGCTTTATACATGATTGCTGAGTTTGGAAGACGTCATAATCCTATTCTTAAACATCTTTTTGAAAGAGTTAAGAACGGAAATAAAAAGCGTCATAAACTTGCTGTTATCGCAGTAGCTAATCGCATAGCTAGATACTGTTATTCGATTATGAAAAACCGCTGTAGTTTTATAATCACATACGAATCACTTATGCGATTACCAGAAGAAACCCGAAACACGTTCTTCCAAACAATTTCATTAGATTTTTCAAATAATACTAGAAAACAAGTTTACCAATACAGTGATTGTAACGGTGAAGTACATCCTTTTGTCTATACAAAAGAACTAACAGAACTTGTAGTTTAATAATTCTAAAAATCTAATCTATTACAAACTTTTTAAAACAAATTTAAAAAGTTCTTTTTAGTACACCCAATTTTATAATTAAAACCATTAATCTAATTAGATTGCACTTCTAAACCAAGACAAACAACTTAAACAATTTAATTTTTAGTTACTATTGACATTTAATAGTTTGTCTTAATTCTAATAGAAATAGCTCAAAAGCCATTTTCTTTTCTAATTTACCACTTTTCATATTTTGATCTAGTTGGGCAAGAGTTGCTAGTTTATCTTGACATTCCTTTAAGGTAATACGATTAGCACTTTCCATATTCTTACGTACACGATAAGGATGTGCATGTAGCTGTGACGCAATCGCTGATGCATCTAAGCCTTGACGCATTAATACTTTTACCTGATATAAGAAACGAAAAGAACCTGCAAGTAATGCACATAAATAAATTGGTTCAATATTATTACGATTAAAATCTAACCATAAACGATAAGCTTTACTCACATCACTATCTAATACCGCATTGACTAACGCAAAAACATCATCTTCTAATGGTTGATGCACTAAGGCAGCCACTACCTCTTCATCAATATTACCTTCATATAAAGATAAAATCGTTAAGGTATGATGAATTTGAGTTAAATCTAACGGTAATCTTTTTAATAACATACTTAAAGCTTGATTACTGATCTTTAAATTTAATTTTTTAATTTCTTCGCGTACGACTAATTCTTTATCTTTTTCATCTAATTTACCAAAGTAAAAAACTTTACCTTCTTTTTTTAACGTTTTCACAATTTTTTTACGTGCATCTAATTTATCATGATCACTTTCAAAAATTAAGATTGTACTATCTAAGGGTTGACTTAAATATTGTTCCAGAGGTTTTAAGTCAATACTTCCCTCTTGTGCAGTTGTTAAAAAATCGGCATTTTTAATTAAGATGACTTTATATTCTTCAAAAAATGGAGGTGTATTGGCATCTTCAATAATTTGATGTAATTCAACATTTTTCGCATCATAAACATTTAAGTTAAAATCTGATGCTTGATATTGTTTTAAAATAACATCTAATTGTTTCTTTCTACGATGTGCTTCTTCTCCATGTAATACATAATTCATAGTTACCACCTTTTTAAATTATATCATATTCTAAAAACATTTTTCACTATTTCTTTGTTTCCTACATATATTATTGTGGAGGTGTTTTATTGGCTCTTATCTATTTGTATCGTAATGATGAAAATCGTTTTGAAATTTATGATTTAAATGAAGATGATCAAATGCCTTATGTGATAATGAATTCAATGAGTGTAGCTGAGTTTCGTGGTAGCTCACAAAGTAATGTCTTATGGACGACTTTAGATTGTATTAAAGCTTGGAATCGTACTCGTACTGAATTTGGTCCCATTCCTTTTCGTTATGCGTTTAAACGAATTTGGGAAGGTGGCCATGGTGATCAGTCTCAGCATTATGCTGGTGTT
>JAXJYR010000272.1:0-2458 GCA_036306885.1 Longicatena sp. | reverse complement strand
TTTTAATATAAGGAGTCACATCAAAAGGTAATTGATGGAAGGTTTCTAAAATGTCAGCTCCCATTTCTAAACTATCAAATTGAATACAAGGACACATATATACTTTTGTGGTAGATGGGTTTAAATGTTCCTTTTGGATTAAGTGATTTAATACTTTGGAAGTGATTTGTTTACGTGTGCCTGCCCAACCAGAATGAATGGCTGCGATGATATGTGATGTTTCATCATATAAGACAATTCCTAAACAATCGGCAGTAAAAATACCGATAGGATGATTGATATCTTTAGTATAATACGCATCATAATCGTGTAAGGCATCATCATTTGTATAGGCACCTTTGCCACAATCTGCTTTTGTAACTTCACAAAAATGATCACTATGTGTTTGGTTTAAAAAAGTGAATTGAGACAGAGGAATATTAATTTGTTTGGCAAATGCATGACGATGTTTCATAATAGCATCGCTATCTTGACAACAGTGTAAAGCTAAACTACCTTGTTCCTTTAAATCATCATGAGCTAAAGTCGTAAGAGCTAGGATTTTATCAGAATTTTCATAGATTAACATAAATTTCTCCTTGGTTTATATGCGACATCGCTACCTTTTTAATAGGATGTATATAAATAATTAAGTTCATTATACTGTACTGTGTTAAATTTTCAACTAAAAGATATAGATGATAATAATGGGAGAAGATGTGAAAATAAAAAATTAGCACTTTATAGTTGACAGTGCTAAATGATTTGACTATAATATTAGCAGACATAGATAAAGAGTGCTAGAAAGAGGTGGTCGTAATGATGATACAGTTAACTCCTAGAAGAAAAGCAATTCTTAAAGTAATTGTAGATGAATTTACGATTACTGCAGAACCAGTTGGAAGTCGTAGAGTAATGGATTTACTTGACTTTAGCTGCTCAAGTGCAACCATTCGTAATGATATGGCAGCTTTAGAAGAATTAGGTTTATTAGAAAAAACCCATACTTCTAGTGGACGTATTCCAAGTGCGAAAGGTTATCGATACTATGTAGAGCATCTGATGGAACGTCAATTAGATGATGAAGTAAAACATTCCTTACAACAAGTATTTACGAATCGTCGTTATTCCATGGATGAAATTGTAAAAAAGAGTTGTGATATCTTATCACAGATGACTTCATTAACATCGATTGTCTTAGGTCCAGAAAGTCGCTATCAAACATTACAGCACATTCAACTATTTCCATTAACAAGAAAAAGTGCTGTTGCAGTGTTTATAACTGATCATGGACATACGGAAAATAAAACATTCCATTTTGACACCGATATTAGTGTGGAAGATATCAAAACTTGTTGTAATGTATTAAATGAACAATTAGCAGGTACTCCAATTTGTGATATTGTGGAAAAGATGCATTACATTCAACCGTTGTTAGCAAGTAAGGTTGCAAGACATGAAATTTTATTTGAAGCATTTGTAACTGCATTTATGAAATTCGCGAATGAAAATGTCTATTGCAGTGGAAAAAACAACATGCTTTATCAACCAGAATTTTCGGATATCAATCAACTTCGAGAATTAATGCGAATGTTGGAGGATAGTTCATTATTTCGCCAAATTAGTACGTATGAAGGAAATATGCGTATTGAAATTGGAGGCGAAAATCAACTGATTCAAATGAACAATGTTGCAGTTGTATCAAGCCGCTTTAAATTAGGAAACAATGAAGAAGGAGAATTAATGGTTGTAGGGCCAAGTCGTATGCAATACAATCGTGTTGTCGCTTTAATGGAATATATGAGCGAAGTATTAGAAGAAATGTATAAAGAATACAATTAGGAGGTTATCATGAGTGATACAGTAAAACCAGAAGAAACACTGGAAAACGCTTGTGAACAAGAAGTGAAAGTACAGGAAGAAGCACTTCAGGAAGGAAATGATGAAGTGATAGTTTCAAAGAAAAAAAGAATTGAACAATTAGAAGCGGAAGTAGCACAATTAAAAAAAGAATTAGCTGATAGTACAAATAACTACTATAAAGCTTATGCGGATGCTCAAAATTTAAAGAAAAGACTTCAAAATGAAGCGGATCAAGTACGTAAATATCGTATTCAAGGATTTGCATCTGAAGTGTTACCAATTATTGATAACTTAGAACGTGCTTTAAATCAAAAAGTAGAAGATGAAGCAATCAAAAACTATATAAAAGGATTTGAAATGATTTATCAACAATTAATTAACGCTTTAAACAATGAAGGGGTTAAGGAAATTGAAGCATTAAATCAACCTTTTGATCCAAATTTCCATCAAGCACTTATGCAAGAAGCTGTGGAAGGTGTGGAAAGTGGAATTGTAGTTGAAGTATTGCAAAAAGGATATATGTTAAAAGATCGTGTTTTAAGAGCTACATTAGTAAAAGTGAGCGAATAAATTGAAGGAGGAAAACGATTATGAGTAAAATTATTGGAATTGACTT
>JAXJYR010000271.1:0-15795 GCA_036306885.1 Longicatena sp. | reverse complement strand
TTCATAATGAGATAAAATAAATAAGCTGACATGGAAGCCAGCTTATTTAGGGAATTTTTGTTTTAAATGAGGTAAGTTATTCGTACGTTTAATACGTTTAATCTTCATTAAATTTTGGGCTAATACCTTTTCATAAGAAGATGTTTCTTCAGGAATGTAGAAGCTTTTATCTTTTAAGAAATCTGGTAAATATTGAATCATTGGCCACAAGTCACTGCGTTCATAATCATATTTTTCATCTTCACGCATATTAACTGGTGTATAGCGTAAATAACGAGGTACTTCATAAGGGCGTTTACGAATCGTAGATAAGGCAGCATCAATGGCATGTTCGGCACTTTTACTTTTTGGTGATAAGCATAAATCAATAATTGCATTAGCTAAAATAATACGTCCTTCAGGAAAACCAACACGTTTAGCGGCATCAATCGCATTGACACAGCGTGCTACAGCGGCAGGATTTCCAAGTCCAATATCTTCATAGGCAGTTACTAATAAACGACGCTCAATCGAATCCATATCGTTTGCTTCAATCATGACTCCTAAATAATAAAGGGCAGCATCGACATCACTACCACGAATTGATTTTTGAAAGGCTGATAAGACATCATAATAACCATCGCCATCATGATCCATACTAGCGTTTGGAAATTGCGAAAACGATTGGACAATTTCTTTGGTGATGATACCATCAGAGGCAATGGCACAAATTTCTAAGACATTTAAGGCATAACGAATATCACCATTGGCATGCGTACAAATAATATTTAAAGCATCTTCTGCCATTGTATATTGGTTGTTTAAACCATCTGGATGAACTAAAGCACGCTGTAACGCAAGCGCAATATCCGCTGCGGTATTTGGTTTAATTTCAAATAAGTGACAACGCGAACGAATGGCAGGATTAATCGCATGTAAAGGATTAGAGGTTGTAGCACCTATTAAAATAATATTTCCATTTTCAACATGAGGTAATAATAAATCTTGTTTATCTTTGTTCAGACGATGAACCTCATCGACAATCACAATCATTCCTGGATACATTTTTGCCTCCATAAAAAATTGATCTAATTCTTTTTTATTACCTGTCACAGCATTAAACAAACGATAAGGTAGATTCATTTCATTCGCAATAGCCATCGCTAAGGTTGTCTTACCAGTACCAGGAGGACCATAAAAAATCATCGAAAAAATACGTTGGGCCTTAATACAACGGGTAATAACACTATTTTCACCAATCAAATGACTTTGACCAATGATATCGTTTAGACCTTTGGGGCGCATACGAAAAGCTAAAGGTTCTCTCATAATTCACCAACTTTCTTTGAAAAAAGGACAGCTAACTGTCCTATCTTTATGGTAATAACATCGATGCATCATCCATTAGTTCATATGTATCGGCATCACTTGGCATTTCTACTTTGACATCGTCATTGATTTCTGAGAAAGATAATTTAAGAATGACATTGTTATCTACCGCAACTTCTTGACTTGTATCACTGGCTTTAACACTCAATTCTAAATCAGCTAACATATTATCTTTGACAATAATGTTAGCAGTGATTTCGTTCATTTTTAAGTTTGCATACGTTTCCATTAAACCAGTTACGACACCTGTAGGGTCACTAGCTGTAATACTTTCATTTTGTAAAACTTTTTGAAGCTCTTTACTAAATTTATCTGTATTAAATTCTAAATGAATCGTATTATCTTGATAAGATGCTTTGGTTAAAAATTGTTTAAAACCTTCTTTATCAAAATCAATGCTTTCGTTTAGTGAAATTGGTTGTGATGTGTCTTCTTTAGAAACAGGTGTTTTGTATTTCATCATTCCCATAAAGTTTGTGTAAGCATATTGATCATCCATTGCAATGACCATAAAATCATCATAATTAAATTCTTCACCACTTGCGGCTGCTTTCATACCAACGTTCATACTATAGTTTGTAGGATTATTTTTAAATGCTCCTGTGATAGATAAAGTTGTATAATCTTCTCCAGCTGTTGCATGTAAGCTAGCACCATAGTGAGAAGCTTTAATATTACTTAGATTTTGAATTGTTGTCTCTAATGTGTCTAAGGCATTATCTTGGATTGGTTCAAATGTACTACATCCTAGTAAAGTAAATGATAGGACTAGGGTTAAAATAATATTACATAGCTTTTTCATACTGTATTCCTCCGTGATTTTATGATAATATGGTATCATAAAATCAATGAAAAAAATAGTACATGATTATGGAGGAAAGCTTATGTTTCGTATTGGACAATCAACAGATATTCATCGTCTTGTTGAAGGACGTAAATTAATTTTAGGTGGAGTTGAAATTGCACATACCAAAGGATTGTTAGGGCATAGTGATGCCGATGTCTTAACTCACGCCATCGCCGAAAGTATTTTGGGAGCGTTAGCATTAGGTGATTTAGGAAAACATTTCCCTGATACAGATGATGCATATAAAGATATGGATAGTATTTGGATGCTAGGTCAAGTATATGAAAAAATGATTGCGTGTGGTTATGAAGTCAACAATTTAGATGCTTTAATTATGATTGAAAAACCCAAAATGGCTCCTCATATTATGCAAATGCGTGAAAATATTGCGAATGCTCTACATTGCGATGTATCACAAGTAAGTATTAAGGCAACACGTGGAGAAGGTTTAGGCTTTGTTGGAGAACAATTAGGTGCACAAGCGCAATGTGTTGTGTTATTAAAGAAAAAATAATGCAGAGAAGATGAAATAAGGATGAACGATAGGTCAAAATTAGAGTATCGTTCGTCCTTAAATTGTAAAATAAACTAACTAAATCAAAAAATAAACTAACTAAATCAAAAAATAAACTAACTAAATCACAAAATAAACTAACTAAATCGCAAAATAAACTAACTAAACCTAAAAATAAACAAACAAAACCTAAAAATAAGCAAAATACTTTGTTGAATTCGTTCGATGTGAATCGATTGCACGTGAAGAAATCCAACCTTCTATGTTCTTAGTTCGTTTGATATACAATGGAAGAAATTTATCGTCTGATTCTATTATTAGACCGTCCTTGATGATGGCAATAGGACGGTCTTTTAACATCAATGATCCAGTAATACTTTCCATATGTATTCCACCCTTCAATTAATTATATTTTATAGCTTATATTATAGTGGAAGGAAAGAATTTGTACAATCAGACAACTTGAAGCAATCTTCAACTTATAATATAAATTAAAGGCTACAACAGTGAAATGATAAAATATTCATATCACAGTTATAGCCTTTTTATTATAAGATTTCTTTAAATGTTTCAATGCAGTTTTGATAATCTTCAATTACATATTTGACACCAGGTAATGATGCTAAAAATTCATGTTTATCCTTTGGTCCAATACCAATAATACTATCCACTTTACATTGATATGCAAAATCAATTCCACTAATGGAATCTTCAATGACAATACAATCCTTTAAATCTACACCAATAGCTTTTGCGCCTTCAGTGAACATCGAAATTTTATTTAAATGAATACCATCATCATACATGATTTTATCGACATCAAACCAACGTTCTAAGTTAAAACTAGAAATAAAGAAATCAATATTATCTTTGATGGATGCCGAACAGATTGTCATTGGGACATTATTAGTTTTTAAATAATCTAATAATGCTTCTAATCCATCTACTAAATGAAACATATCTGGATCGTTGACACAAGCTTCACGATACATCGCCTCTTTGGCTTTGGATAATGCTTCACTTTGTTCCTCACTCATATCTCCAACTAACATTTGAATGATTTGTTTATTGGTTTGACCATGCATATGATCCATTTCTTCATCACTTAATGCTTTATTACGATATTTTAAAGAAAAGGCATTCCATGCTTCTTTATGTTTGATACTATCAAAAAACATTGTACCATTAAAATCAAATAAGATACCTTTCATTATTGCTCACCTCATGTTCATTGTATCGACAAATAAAGGTACATGCAAGTATTTTATGAAGGAAAATTGTTTAGATATGAATTGATTGATAAGATGCTGTTTGTTGATTTTAAATATGGTATGTGGTGGAACAATTAAGGTTTTATTTATCCCCCTAGATGAACGAAGCAAAGATTAAAGGTCTTTGCTTTTATTGATAGATAGCGTGATAAAATGCTATCTTTTTGTTATAATATGGAAAATCATAGTTTTTTTAGAAGGGTGATATTATGGAACAATTATGTTTTGCGTTGTCTTTACTCGTTTATTTTCCGACAAAACAAAGAAATTGTAATGCTTTGGATTTAATCATAGAAGCTTTTTATGATGAAGAAAATATTTGTACAAGATGGAAGGAAACAAATTTTATTCCAAATTTAAATGTTTTAATGGGACTATCAAAGGACTTATTAAAAGATGTTTACTTAATCGATGTTGTGGATGATAATGAAAAAAGTGGTGTCGTTTATTATCTTTTTGAATATCAAGATACTTATTTTTATGTTTATCGCGGTAGTGAAGCAAGTGATGAACTCTACCATACAACAGGATGGCAAGATTGGAGTGATAATTTATTACTTTGTTTAGATGAGGTTACGCCACAACAAACCTTTGCTCAACAATCATTTCTTAACCATTTACCCGATAAAGAATTTATACTATGTGGACATTCTAAAGGTGGGAATTTAGCTATTTTTACCGCGATTTCAATGCCTTCTTATCTTTTACCATCTTTAAAAGGGGTAGTGACCTTTAATGCTGTTGGAATGCAGAAAAAAGTATTAGACCAATATACTTCGCAATATACTTATGATGATTATTTAAAATTTCATTTATTTGAAAGTGAACATGATTGTGTATCTTCTTGTTTACAACACATTAAAAAGCCTTATATTGTAAAATCACCTTTAGCTTGTCGTAATGTAAAGGATTTATATATACATCATAATATGTATGGAATTACGACATTACTACAACATGATTATTTATTGGTAGAAGAAAAGAGTATTGTGCCACAAATGGTTCATTATTTTGTCAATGAACATTTTATGCATCGCAGTGCTGAACAACGGAAAGAATTTATTGAATGGATGAATGAGGCCTTCCAGCAAAACTTAAGCTCTAATGAGCTTGTGATAAAAGCGTTGAAGCATTTTTTGAAAATTAATCCATCGCAAATGTTTCATTTCATGCAAGATAATAATCAGTTAACATGGCATCAAATCACTAAAAAAATTCAAGATTTAATGAAGAAAGGAGAACCAAATGAAGAAATTAATGATAATGAGTCAAGCACTAACACCTAATTATTTTACCTATTTAGGAGGAATGGTATCGACAAGTGCGGTAGTGGGGACTACCGTATATGAGTTTGGTATGGAAGATGGTGAACTGATTGGAACACGTCATAAACGTATTGAGGAAGAGATTGAAAAAGTGAAACAAGCTTGCATCAAAGACTTATGTGTAAAAGCGCAAAATGCACATTGTGATACCTTATATGATATTCGCTTTGAAAGTAGCTTATTATATTCTAATGATGAACGATTAATGATGATTCATGCGACAGCATCGATGGGAATTCGTAACTTTGAAAATGAAATTGTGCTTGGTAGTGAAATGCAACGCTATGAAACAGCCTTAGTGGAATATCAAGAACGAATAAAAATAGCGAAACGTGATTTTGAATATAACCATCAAAAAGAACCAGTATTACAATTTATGCAAGAATGTGCAGGACAGGGGATTGGCGATGAACTATTAAAGGATTTATTTCCATTAGTGGTAGATTGTTTGGATGGTGGATTTGTAAAAACATTTGAAGTATATTTTAATCAATGTAGTCCAACGTTATTAGAAGCTATCTTTTTTAATCATATGCATTCTTATCAAGGGGATCAGTTATTGACTTTGCGTCGTAAGGAAGGTTTTTTAGCAATGATTCAATACATGAGTCAAAGAATATCATTGGTTAAAATATATGAGGAATTAGCTAAACAAAATGATTATTTAGATATTATAATCTTACATCCACTATTAGCAGGTTATAAACAAGTATATACCAAAGAAGATCATAAAGTGATTCCGATGATTATCAATCAGTTAAAACAAACTTATTATCATGAATCAATCGATGCAAATATTCTTAGTAAAGATGATAAGATTTGTCGCTGTGGAAGAATTTTGTTTAATGGAGCGAATTGTAGCTGTGGGGCACGTACTAAAATCAATCTAGCTAGTTATGTTTATAAAGAAAAAGTAATTCAACATTTAACGCAAATTCAGTTATATTTAGATAAGCATTTCAGTTGAAAAAAACGCTGTCAAGTGGTATATTTGATAAAATGTTGATAAATAATGAAAATATGATATAATAACGGTGTTAAAGATTAACAAATAACTTATAAAGGAGTGTTTGATATGGAAAAATGGACAAAAGAGCAATATACAGAAGAGCTTAATGGACGCAAATGGCGTGCTCATGACAAACAATGGTTATATATCGAAGTAAATGCAAAAGATTTATTAGAAGGATGTGAACCAGGGGTGAAAAACCTTAACGTTTGTTGTAAAGCAATGTTAGAAGCGATGTTAGAAGGGGATATTTTCATCGTTGAACCTAAAAACCGTAGCAAATGTGCAGCTACATTAACAGTTCGTTACTATGTAGATAATTTATCTCCAGAACGTCGTACTTACGCTGAAGTAATGAAAGCCGTTAAAAATGCGTAAGATTACAAGTTTTTGTGTGGATCACGATAAACTCTTAAAAGGGATGTATATTTCGAGAGTGGATGGTGATGTTATCACTTATGATTTAAGAATGGTAACACCAAATCAACCACCGTATTTAGATCAAAAAGGATTACATACATTTGAACATTTATTCGCAACATATGTTCGTAATAGTATGTATAGTGATCAAATTATTTATGTGGGTCCAATGGGATGTCGTACTGGCTTCTATTTCTTAACTAGAGATAGCTTGGCAAAGGTGGACGCAATTGCCTTGATTCAAGAGACAATGCGTTTTATTTCAAGCTTTGAAGGAGATATTCCAGGAGCCCAAGAATCAAAAGAATGTGGAGCATATCTAGAGCACGATTTACAAAGTGCAAAAGAAATGGCAAGTGCATATTTTGATGTGATTAAAAATTATCAGGTTTCACAATTAGATTATGAATAAACCGACGAAAGTCGGTTTTTTTATATACTAGTAAAAAAAGGACTCATTCAAGAGTCCTTTTGAATTAATCGGCATCGTATACAATATTAGCGCTTTTTCTAGCAGCTTCAAATACTTTCATTACTTCACGAGAATGAGCTAGTTTAGCTAGACAAGCATCGTAATCATCTTTTTCAAAGATTTCGACGAATTCTTTGACTTCATAATATAGCGCAATATCGTTTTGTTCGATGGTTAGGTGTTCTACTTGTTGGTTCATGACAAAGTCTAAGTGGGCAACACGACTTGTTTCTGACTCAACAAGTGCATAACCGTTTTCTCCTTGTATTTGGGCAATACATTTACTACGTGTATCCTTTGCCCCAACACATACCGCATGGAAACCATCATATTCTAAAATACATACGCCACTTGTGTCGATTCCATTTGCATGTTTGTTGGCAAAGTAGTGTACACTTTTAGGAGTACCGAATAAACCAATGGTAAAGTGTAGGTTATAAATAGAAATATCAGCCATTGCACCACCTGAAAAGGCAGGGTTGAAGACATTTGGTAATTCACCAGCTTTAAATTTATCGTATTTACTTGAATATTGCGAAAAGTTACATTGTACCATACGAATTGGGCCTAATTCAGATAAGCGATTTTTTAAAGTTAAATAGTTTGGCATATGTAATGTGACAATTGCCTCAAATAAATATAAATGATGTGTAGTAGCATATGCGACAACTTCTTCAAACTCACGTATATTAGAAGCAAATGGTTTTTCGACGATAACGTGTTTGTTTGCCTTTAAACATTTTAAGGCCTGTGGGGCATGTAATGAGTTTGGTGATGCAATGTACACGAAGTCAATGTTAGGTTGTGCTAGCATTTCATCTAAATCGGTATAAATAGTATCAATATGATATTGGTTTGCTAAACCTTCTGCATTTTTACGATTACGTGTATACATAGCTACACATTCAATCCCCTCATTTTGTGATACAGCATTTAAAAACCAATCTACAATAAAACCACTACCAATGGTTGCGACTCTAATCATAATCATCCTCCTCTTTTTTTTATTTATTATATCACAAACAATTCTTATATTACTGCTAATATTGTGGTGAAACAGACACAAAAAGCTTTAAAAATCATAAACTAGTAATATTCTTATGTTATAATGTTAGTTAGAGATAAGGGGTGAATAAAATGATTGTATATGAAGTAGTATCAGGAATCATCGAAACACAAAAAGGATTCTTAATTGCGAAACGAGAAACAACAACCCGTAATGGATATTGGGAATTCCCTGGTGGTGGAGTTGAAGAAGGCGAAACCAATGAAGAAGCTATTTGTCGTGAACTAAAAGAAGAATTAGAAATTGATTGTAAAGTCATTTCTTATGTTGGTGAAATTATCGATCATCGTGAAGGGTATGATATTCATGTAACTGCATATCGCTTAGAATGGTTATCTGGTGATATTAAGCTAAATGATCATAGTGAATATTGTTTTGTACCTGCAGCACAATTGTATGATTATCATTTTGAAGAAGCAGATAAACCAATTTTAGATATACTAAACCAACGAGCAAACAAGGGGTGTTAATATGGCAGAGAAAGCATTAAGTGTATTAGAAATGGTATCTTGTGCAGGAGGTGCTCGCAATGCCTATATTGAGGCAATTGCGGAAGTAAAAGCTAAAAATTATGAACGTTGTAATGAATTAGTAGCAAAAGGAAATGAATTGTATGTAAAAGCCCATCGTATGCATTCATTAATGTTACACCAAGAAAGTAATTTAGAAGATTTACAAGTTACCTTACTTACAACGCACGGACAAGATATTTTAATGAGTGCAGAATGTTTTAAAATTTTGTGCGATGAATTTATTGATTTATATCGTCGTTTAGATGAAATAGAAAGGTAAGCTATGAACCATATTTTAATCTTTGTGTATGGAACATTAAAAAAAGGATATCGTAATCACCATTATTTACAAGATGCCACGTATTATGGGGATGGGACATTGGTTGATTATGAAATGTTTGATTTAGGAACCTATCCTGGAATACGTTCTAAAGTAGGTGCAAGTGTTGATGGTGAATTATATCTTGTGAATGAAATGACAAAAAAAGACATCGATATGCTAGAAGAAGAGGGGACCCTATATCGATGTATTAAAGTAGAAGTAATGTGTAATCATCAAACTTTACAAGCGCTAGTATATGAATATTTACCTGAATATCATGGAGAGGTATTAAAACGGACATCGTGGTAATAGAATATTATGAATGAAGAGTTTTCCACAATTGATCGCAAGTTTGCGTATTTAATTGTAGAGAACTCTTTTTTAATGCTTGAATGGTGGCAAAATCAATATATACTTCTAAAGGAGTCATTATCCAATGGTTTTGAATCGGAAGTAACCGTGTGAAAAGATATTTTGAATGGATACCTGTACATACATCTAATAATAATAATTCATCATAGACAAGGTACTGTTGAGAAAGAAAAATATCTTCTAGAATGACAATACCATTATCTAATTGATAATCAATAATTTCATAAATACCTAATTTAGAATGTAAGATTTGACTTACAAATATTTCTTCTTCTTTGGTTAATTGTTCATAATCAATCAAAGCTTGTAGTAGCGAATGAGGCTTATCATCGCGAGGGAATAAAAGCTGGTCCCATTCATAGTGATAAATATCATTACTATTTAATTTTGATATGAATTGAAGCCATAATGTACGTTCTTGTGAGTCTTTGATATCATTGTGGATAAATTGTGAAAATAAAGTATTATCTTGATAAAATAATATTGCTTTCTGTAAGATATGATCCCAAATAACTTGAACATGTTGCATAAGTGGCGATAGTGAAAAGTAATTAGCTTGTTGGAGAAATTCATCATAAAGTTGAATGAAGTCTTGGTTAGTTTTCATAAAAATCATCCTTTTTAGTAGTCTATCACAATATCAACTAATTGTTAAGTAATTATAACTTATGGTTGAATTAGGAAGCGTTTATAAAAGCGAAAAATACTTATTTTCAATTGACATAACATTCTTTATAATATAATGGGGAGGAATTTGAATATGAGTAAAGTGTTATTTTTTGATTATGATGGAACTTTATGTTCAGATAATACACATCAAGTATCAGCTGGAGTAAAAGAAGCATTATACCAATTAAAAGCCAAAGGATATTATTTGTTTTTAAATACAGGAAGAACAAAACCAATTATTGAAAAAGATATATTAGCATTACCGTTTGACGGTTATTTATTAGGTTGTGGAAGTTATATTGAATATCATAATGAAGTGTTATTTCAAAAATATGTCGATTTATCATTAAAAGATGAAATCGTGAAGTGGATTGAAGATGCAGGAATAGAAGCTTTTTGTGAAGGAAATGAAGCAATTTATCGTACCAATTTTCATTCCAAAAGAATGCTAGATATTGTGAAATTACATGATCAAAATGGTGTTTATATGCCTCATGTAAGTGAATTGAAAGATGATTTTGTGAAAATGTTTGTTTGTCATAATGATAGTGAGAAAGCAAAACAATTCGAACAGTTTATGTCTAAACATTTTCATTATATTGATCGTGGTTATCCATTTGCGGAAATTATTTTAAAGGATGTTTCTAAAGGAACTGCCATTCGTTTTATTTGTGAACATTTATCTTTGTCATTAGAAGATTGCTATGTGTTTGGTGATAGTTCTAATGATATGCCAATGTTTGAACTGGTGAAGAATTCTGCACTATTAAGTAATCCGATTGAAAAAGGTCATCGCACAACATTAGAATCGATGGTAATGCATGTATGTAATGATGCGGACCATGATGGGTTATTAGAAGCATTTGCGAAGTTTAAACTTTTATAAGAAGTCTTTGTACTTTTTAATAGTTGGTTGTAAATAAAATAAAAATAAAGTAAAATAAAATTGTATATAAAAATTAAAGAAAGGGAATAAGTACATGAAAGTTCTTGTGATTGGAAAAGGTGGAAGAGAACATGCATTAGCAGATGCAGCATTTCGTTCACCACAAGTAAGTAAAGTTTATGCAGCGCCAGGAAACCCTGGAATGGCAAAATTTGCACAATGTGTAAATGTTTCTGATAGTGATGTGGCAGGTTTAGTTGCTTTTGCGAAAGCAGAAGGAATTGACTTAACAATTGTTGGACCTGAAAGTGCATTATCATTAGGAGTGGTAGATGCGTTTGAAGCAGAAGGATTGAAAATCTTTGGTCCAAGTAAAGATGCAGCACAAGTAGAATCAAGTAAAGATTTTGCGAAAAACATTATGATGAAATACAACATTCCAACTGCAGCATATCAAACATTTGATAATGAAGCAGATGCAGTGGCTTATGTGAAAGCACAAGGAGCACCAATTGTTGTAAAAGAAGATGGATTAAAAGCTGGAAAAGGTGTTACTGTTGCATATAGTGTAGAAGAAGCTTTAGATGCGTTAAGAATTGCATTTGAAATTCCAGGAAACAAAGTAGTTATTGAAGAATGCTTAGTAGGATTTGAGTTCTCATTGATTTGTTTTGTTTGCGATGAAACAGTTATTCCATGTCAAATTGCACAAGATCACAAATGTGCTTATGATGGAGATAAAGGACCAAACACAGGTGGTATGGGATGTTATTCACCTGTTAAACGTATTACCCCAGAAATTATTCAAGATGCAATGAACCAAGTAATGATTCCAATGGCAAAAGCAATGGTAGCAGAAGGACATGCGTTTAAAGGATTCTTATATGGTGGATTAATGTTAACGGAAAAAGGAATCAAAACAATTGAGTTTAATGCGCGTTTTGGAGACCCAGAAGCAGAAGTTATCTTACCTCGTTTAGAAAGTGATTTCGTAGCTGTTATCGATGCAGTAATGAATCATCAAACAATGGAATTAAAATGGGATGATAAAGTAACTTTAGGAGTTGTACTTGCTAGTGAAGGATATCCTGCAGGAAGTACAAAAAATGCCGTAATTGAAGGTGTTGAAAATGTAACATCGCAAGTATTCCACATGGGAACAAAAGTAACTGATGATAAATTAGTAACAGACGGTGGACGTGTTATGATTGTGGTAGCGAAAGAAGATACATTAGAAGCTGCATACGAAAAAGCATACGCGGAAATTAAAAAGATTTCATGCGATAAATTATTCTACCGTAACGATATTGGAAAAAAAGATATGTAAGATAGGGAGTAAAAGAATGGCAAAAACAGATTTACAAATTGCACAAGAATGTGTACTAGAACCTATTAAAGATGTAGCAGCTAAAATTAACGTAACGGAAGAAGATTTAGAATACTATGGAAAATATAAAGCTAAAGTTTCTTTAGACTTATTAAATCGTTTAGAAAAAGAAGAAGATGGAAAATTAATTCTTGTAACTGCTATTAACCCTACGAAAGCTGGTGAAGGTAAATCAACAACAACAGTGGGATTAGGAGATGCATTAAACCGTATTGGTAAAAAAACAATGATTGCATTACGTGAACCATCATTAGGTCCAGTATTTGGATTAAAAGGTGGAGCAGCTGGTGGAGGATATGCACAAGTTGTACCGATGGAAGACATTAACCTTCACTTTACAGGTGATATGCACGCCATTACAACTGCCAACAACTTAATTTCAGCTTGTTTAGATAACCACATTCACCAAGGAAATGAATTAAACATTGACTTAAATCGCGTTACTTGGAAACGTTGTTTAGATATGAATGATCGTACTTTACGTAACATTACAATTGGACAAGGTCCAAAAGCAAATGGAGTGGAACGTATTGACCGTTTCCAAATTACGGTTGCTTCAGAAGTAATGGCAGTATTATGTTTATCTAATTCATTAATGGATTTAAAAGAAAAATTATCAAACATGTTAATTGCATACAACGTTGATGGACAACCTATTTATGTAAAAGATTTAGCTATTGAAGGTGCATTAGCAATGGTATTAAAAGATGCAATTAAACCAAACATGGTTCAAACATTAGAACATAACCCAGTGTTAATTCATGGTGGACCATTCGCAAACATTGCCCATGGATGTAACTCTATTTTAGCTACTAAAACATGTTTAAAACTTGCGGATTACACAGTAACAGAAGCAGGATTTGGAGCAGACCTAGGAGCAGAAAAATTCTTAAATATTAAATGTCGTTTTGGGGGATTAAAACCAAATGCAGTAGTAATCGTCGCAACAATTCGTGCTTTAAAACAACATGGTAATGTTGCATATGAAGATTTAAAAGAAGAAAATGTAGCAGCAATGTTAGAAGGATGCGAAAACTTAGCAAAACACATTGATACAGTAAAAGCATTCGGATTACCTTACATTGTAGCGATTAACGAATTCGCAACAGATACTGAAAATGAAGTAAAAGCACTTCAAGATTGGTGTGCTAGCAACAACCACCCAATGTCATTATCACAAGTATGGGCAAAAGGTGGAGAAGGTGCGATTGATTTAGCGAACCAAGTTGTGGAATTATGTAACCAAGAAAACAACTATGCACCTTTATATGATGTAGAAAGCTCTATTGAAGAAAAAATTGAAACCATCGCAAAAGTTGTATATGGAGCAGATGGTGTTGACTTTAGCGAAAAAGCTCAAGAACAAATTGCTTTATACAATGAGTTAGGATGGAATAAAATGCCGGTATGTATGGCAAAAACGCAAATGTCATTAAGTGATGATGCGAAAAAATATGGAGCACCTAAAAACTTCCGTATTACCGTTCGTGAATTAAATCCATCATTAGGAGCAGGATTTATCGTAGTCTTAACCGGTAGTGTATTAACAATGCCAGGACTTCCAAAACATCCAGCAGCTTATGATATGGATATTAACGAAGAAGGAAGTATCAAAGGATTATTCTAAAAAAAGATAATAGGCAGAGTAATCTGCCTATTTGTACTTGAAAGGAAGTAATATTATGAATTATGTACAACGATTAATCGATGATATCAATCAAAGTCCATGTAGTTATTTTGTTGTAGATACGATTGCGAAACAACTTACACAAGCTGGTTATGTAGAGTTGAAGGAATATGAACAATGGAGTCTACAAGAAGGATGTAATTATTTTGTGCGACGTAATCAATCTTCGATTATTTCATTTCGAATGGGGACAAAGCTAGAACATGGATATCATTTCCAAGTAGTAGCTTCACACGGGGATTCTCCAACATTTAAATTAAAAGACAAACCAGAAGTAAGTGCGAAAGGTAATTATACGAAGTTTAGTATTGAAGGATACGGTGGTATGATTGCGCCAAGCTGGGTGGATCGACCTTTATCCATTGCTGGACGTGTTTTAGTGCGTAATGGTAATAAATTAGAACATCGTTTACTAAATGTAGATCAAGATTTATTAGTGATTCCAAACATGGCAATTCATGTTAACAATGGAATTAATAAAGGGTTTGAATATAAACCATCTACTGATCTTCAACCAATTTTTTCAGTGGGAGCGGCGAAAGAAAACTGTTTCCACGAAATGCTAGCAAAAACCTTAGATGTACAGCCAGATGATATTGTGGCAAGAGATATCGTGTTATATAATCGTGCCAAAGTAAATCAATGGGGTTGGGAACAAGAGTTCATTCCAGGACCACGTATTGATAACCAATTCTCGGTGTTTACGTCACTTTATGCCTTTATGGAGGCAAATGTGCCAACTGCACAAATCAATATGCACTGTGTTTTTGACAATGAAGAAGTAGGTTCTACATCTAAACAAGGGGCAAAATCAACTTTCTTACGTGATGTCATCAAACGTATTGGATCACAATTAGATGGAAATGAAGAAGATATTCGTTGCGCGATTGCAAAAAGCTTTATGGTTTCTTGTGACAATGCCCATGCAGTTCATCCAGGACATCCAGAACGTGCAGATGCAGTAGACTTTATTTGTATGAACCAAGGACCTGCGATTAAGCATCATGCGAACCAACGTTATAGTACTGACGCTTTCTCGGCTGCGATTATTCGAGAAGTTTGTCAACGTGCAAATGTGCCTTTCCAAGAATATAGTAACCACCCAGATATGCCAAGTGGAGGTACTTTAGGTATTTTATCAAGTGAAAAGGTTTCTATGCATACGGTAGATATTGGGACAGCACAACTTGCGATGCACTCAGCTTATGAAACAGCAGGGGCAAAAGATGTGGACTATATGGTACAAGCATTAACTGCATATTATCAAAGCCACATTATCATTCGTGATAGTGATACAGTAGAAATTATTTAAAATTTGGTGTGTTTTGACACACCTTTTTTCTTTTGTTGCATAAGATGGAATGAAAGAGGTGTAGATATGTATTGGAATCAATGTCAAGATAACTGTACGAATTATCCTGAATGCGAAAGCTGTGGAGGCTGTCGTGGACCACAAGGGCCAAGAGGGTTACAAGGGCTCCAAGGAAAAGAAGGGCCACAAGGACCACGAGGATTACAAGGGTTACAAGGGCCACAAGGAGTGGAAGGACCACAAGGAGAACGCGGACCAAGTGGGGCAAAAGGAGATAAAGGAGAACCGGGTCCGATGGGTCCACAGGGGCCGAAAGGAGAACGCGGCCCAATGGGTCCAGCAGGCCAAGACGCAAC
>JAXJYR010000270.1:0-7661 GCA_036306885.1 Longicatena sp. | reverse complement strand
TTCCTTAATGCATCCCATCGCCAAGCATTCTCGTTACTTACTCTATCGTGAAGCATGTAGACGTTATGCCTACTATCAAAAACATGGTACTTGGCAATTTGTGAAATCTAGTATTTGGGGAAGTGGAGATATTTTTTAGATGAACGTAAGGTGATATTAAGCTTTCCTGATATTTTTGCATATCAAACAATGGTACTTCCAATCGCATGTGAAAAAGATGAATGGGAGAAAATTATTGACAAAAGAATTGTGAAAATGGACATTTTACATGATGAAAGCTATTGGTTTTGTAACATTGTATACGAAGAAGCGTGCAGTGAAGCTTAAAATATGATAACATAATGGGGAGGTGATCATATGAAATGTGATGGAATCATATTTGATGTCGATGGAACGTTGTGGGATGCGACCAAACAAATCCTACAAGCGCATAATAAAATTATTAGAGAAGATGGAAGATGTAGTGAGATTCCATATGAAACAATGTGTAATGTGATGGGGATGATTTTGAAAGATATCGCTGATGTCTTTTTTCCAAACTTAGAAAAAGAAGAACGCTGGCCATTGATGCAAAAGTGTTGTGAATATGAAGTAGAATATTTATATACGGAAAAAGGTATTTTATATCCAAATGTAAAAGAAGTATTAGAAGCATTATCGAAAAAGATACCTATATATATCGTCTCAAATTGTCAAGATGGATATATTGAAGTCTTAATGGAAACGCATGGATTAACATCATATATTAAAGATTATGAATGTGAAGGACGTAGTGGGAAAGTTAAGTCAGAAAATATTAAAGATATAGTGAAGCGTAATCACATTCAATATCCGATTTATGTAGGAGATACAAATGGAGATAGTAATGCTTGTAAGGAAGCAGGAGTACCATTTATTTATGTAACGCATGGATTTGGAGAAACAGATCAATATGATGCGAAAATTGATGATTTAAAAGAATTATTAGACTTGATTGAACCAATTGCAAAAAAAACAGAAATTACCAAATATAAATTATTCTTTGTGTCAGATATGGATGAAGAGGCTGATTACTTACATGAAATGTCACTACAAGGATTTCATTTTAAAGAAAAACATGGGATGATGTATACCTTTGAAGTTGGTGAACCAGCAAATTATGCATACCACTTAGGATACTATGAACAAGGATTAAAGGATGAAGAACGTTTTGTGGCAAATTATCAAGCGGCAGGATGGGAAAGTATTTATCATGAAAAAAGTGAATTAGAAGGAATGTTACATTACTTTAGGACAACCTTAGAAGAAAATGAAGAAGTTCCTCAAATTTATAGTGATATGAAACCACGTATGATGATGTACCAACGTTTATTAAGTAGTTGGCGTAATTTAATTACGATGATTGTCTTATTCTTAATCTGTATGGTATGGACGATTTGGTTTTTAGCAAGAAGTGGTGTGAATTCGGTAATTGCGGTAGTGTTAATTGTGAGTGTATGTATTATTCTATTATTAACATTAGCATTATATCTATACATATACTTGAAAGTACAAAAGAAATTAAAAGAATTTAAATATAAATAAAGGGGAATCGTATTGATTCCTCTTATTTATAGAATAGATGTTTTTAATAATAAAAATATTTATTTAAAAAAATAAAAAAAGTTCTTGCATTATTAAAAATTAATGGTATAATAACACATGTCGAAAGTGACATGGAGAGTTAGCTCAGTTGGGAGAGCGTCTGCCTTACAAGCAGAGGGTCAGGGGTTCGAGTCCCTTACTCTCCACCATTTTTTTTACAAGACAGAGCAGAAATGCTCTTTTTTTATTATAGAAGTGAGGTTATAGTATGGAAATATTTCTTACCAGTTCTCCTTGTGTACCTGATCCCTTACATGAGCTTCCATGTATATTAAGTGAAGAAGGAAATTTCGCAAGTAAATTCAAAACTGCCGTAAAAGATAACGGAATGGTGATGATTATCGCAGGAGATCCTTATAATGATGGCTTAAATGATGAAATGAGTGATACCTTTTATAAATGCTTTAAACGATTAGGGTTGAGCTTTTCAAACTGTCGTTTAGTGGATCATCGCCAACCATATGTAACCAAAGAAGAGATATCTCAATGTTCCTTAATTATGTTGGCAGGAGGACATGTACCTACACAAAATCACTTTTTCCATGAGATTCATTTAAAAGAATTACTTGAGGATTATCAAGGGGTGATTCTAGGAGTAAGTGCAGGAAGTATGAATGCGGCTACCTATGTATATTCACAACCAGAGTGTCCAGGTGAAGCACTAGATCCCCATTATACACGTTGGATGGAAGGTTTAGGACTATGTGATGTGAATATCCTACCACATTATAACGATTTTAAAGGTGGGAGCTTAGATGGAATGAAAATCTATGAAGAAATTGTCGCTAGAGATAGTATCGGAAATTGTTTCTACATTTTAAAGGATGGAAGCTATGTGCATGTAAAAAATAATGCATATACCTTATATAGTGAAATCTATCAAATGGAAAATGGAAATATGACATTAGTTTGTGCCATGAATGAATCAAAAGTGTTAAAGTCAGAGTAATCTGGCTTTTTTTTGTTGATGGATGATGAACACATGTGCATGTTTTGTAACAAATTTAGCTATAAACCTATTTATTTTGTTCAGAAACTGATAAAATAGAAGGAAGAAGGTGATTTATTTTGAATAAGACGTTCAAAAATCCTTTGGGATATGAAAAAGAACATAAATTATTAGCGAAGTTCGCAATACCAAGTGTCATTTCGATGCTGGTAAATGCTTTATATAATATTGTCGATCAAATCTTTATTGGTCATGGAATTGGTTATTTAGGAAATGCTGCCACAACGGTAACCTTACCCTTGATGACAATTTTTCTAGCGATCTCTACCATGACTGGTGGAGGGGCGAGTGCTTATGCGGCAATTCGTCTAGGAGAGAAAAAGGAAGAAGAAGCTCGTTATACGTTAGGAAATGTTTTTATCTTATTATTAGCAGTAGGGTTTATTATTACCATTGTGTCAACGCTTTTTCTTGAAGATATTTTAAATGTCTTTGGCGCAACCCCACAAAATATTGATTATGCTATGACATATGCAGGTATTATTGTATTTGGATGTGCCTTTAATATGCTAGGTGTTGGACTTAGTAATATGGCACGCTGTGATGGTAGTCCTAAAGTCGCAATGTACTCCATGGTATCAGGTGCTGTGTTTAATACGATTTTAGACCCGATTTTTATTTATATTTTTAAATGGGGTGTTGCAGGGGCAGCGATAGCTACGGTTTTATCCCAAATTTTATCGGCATCGATTTTGATTTACTACTTTATTTATTGTGGAAATATGCGTCTAGAAGTGAAATATTTAAAGCTTAGTATCAAACGCTGTTTCAAAGTATTCTCCTTAGGAGTATCAAGCTGTATTACGCAAAGTGCAGCTGCCTTAATGCAAATTGTCATGAATAATTCTTTGGTACACTATGGAAACTTAATTACCGATGGAAGTATTGATGGGGATATTGCGTTAAGTGCCATGGGAATTGTGATGAAGGTATCTACTATTATTGTTTCGATTGGTGTAGGAATTGGAGTAGGTGCACAACCAATTTTAGGGTTTAATAAAGGTGCTAGACAACCAAAACGAATTAAGAAAACCTATCAAATGGCAGCCACTGCCGCTAGTGTGGTCGCAATTTGTGGGTGGTTGGCATGTCAATTGGTACCACAATATATCTTAGCCTTATTTGGAAATGACAATGGAGCCTTCCAAAGCTTTGCCATTTCATGTATGCGTATTTATATGGGAGGAATCTTCTGTGCAGGTTTTCAAATTACTGCCACAAGCTACTTCCAAGCAACTGGTCAACCTTTAAAGGCAAGTATTTTATCAATGCTACGTCAATTAATTTTATTAATACCATTAATTATTGTCTTACCAATGATCTTTGGATTAGAAGGAATATTATATGCTGGTCCAACTGCCGATATTGGTAGTGGATTAATTGTGGCTTTCTTTATAAGTAAAGAAATGAAACGTTTAAATCAATGGATTAAGGAGGATAGTGTATGTCAAAGTTGATTAAAGGGTTAAGTGTAGGAACACTGATTTTACCTATTATTTTATGTATCATTGCGATGTGTCATAAATTTGATTATGGTCGTATCGTTATTGATACTGTGTTATTATTAACTGCAATTGTTGGATTACGTGTTGTGTTTCATCAATTAAAAATTAAAGAAAATGATTTGGTATTTAAAGGACGTCAAATTATCAATGATTTTGTGATTTGTATGATTTTAGCGCTAGTATGTGCATTAGCATTCTATTTATGTGTAATGGCTATTTTGAAACCAGAATTAGAATTATATCAAATTCCTGCTTTTTATTGGTTGTTGGTGTTTGCCTTTAGAATGAATCATAAAGCGGTGTTTGCGAATGCTTCTACTTTATATTATGATTTTAAAAAGTATGATTTAAGCCAATTAAAATTATTAGAGGACCGTGATGATGGGGGACATGCAGCCTTTCGTTTTCAATATAAAAAGAAAGATTTTTGGATTGTCACATCGCATCGTGAAGGAAAGAAATTTCAAGGCTTTTTAAAGGGGGCATTGAAATGAAACAAAGTGATGCCATCGGAATCTTTGATTCTGGTTTAGGTGGAATTTCGATGCTATGTACCTTAAGTAAGTTTTTACCTAAGGAGCGTTATATTTATTATGGTGATTGTGTGAATGCGCCATATGGGGTAAAAACACGAGAAGAAATTACCAAACGTTGTTTTGCGATTTGTGAGCGTTTGATTGAGCAAGGGGTAAAAGCAATTGTCGTGGCTTGTAATACTGCGACAAGTGCTTGTGTAAAAGAGTTAAGAGCGACTTATCCAAACCTTCCTATTATTGGAATGGAGCCAGCTTTAAAGCCTGCAGTGGAAGCAAAAAGTCATCAAAATGTATTAGTATTAGCGACACCTTTTACTTTAAGAGAACAAAAATTTACCGATTTAATGAGTCGCTATGATCATCAACATCATATTTATCGCCAACCTTGTCCAAAGCTAGTGACATT
Organism: Longicatena sp.; assembly: GCA_036306885.1. GTDB lineage: Bacteria > Bacillota_I > Bacilli_A > Erysipelotrichales > Erysipelotrichaceae > JAXJYR01. The sequence continues at coordinate 2,582 of JAXJYR010000270.1, read as the reverse complement.
GATGGAAAGTGGAGATTATCAAGATCCATCTAAAGTAGATGAAGCTTTAATGGAATATTTAAGCCCATATCAAGATCACGATATTCATAGTATTGTGTTAGGATGTACACATTTTGTATTTTTGAAACAAAGAATTATGGAATTGTGTGGTACGCATGTAGAAGTTATTGATGGAAATATGGGGACTGCTAGACAAGTCAAGCATTTATTACAACAACAAAACTTATTAAGTGAAGTAGATCAACATGAAGTTATTTTTGATCAACAATCATTAACAGCCAAAACAGCACAATTAGCTGAGGAACTTTATAAGCATTATCGATAGGAGGACAAAATTATGCAAGAATTTACATGGGAAACTTATAATGAAGAAAAATTTGAGAAAGTAATGGCTTATGCGGAAGGGTATAAGGCATATTTATCAAATGGTAAAACAGAACGTGAATGTGTGGATGAAAGTGTTAAACTCGTAAAAGCGAAAGGATATTATGATTTAAATGATGTCATCGCCAACAATATTCCACTAAAAAAAGGAGATGGAGTTTATGCTGTCAATATGAATAAAGTATTAGCAGTGTTCCGCATTGGAGAAGATGTATATGATGGAATGAATATTTTAGGAGCACATATTGATTCACCACGTATGGATATCAAAGCGAACCCGTTATATGAAAGTGATGGTTTTGCATATTTAGATACTCATTATTATGGAGGAATTAAAAAATACCAATGGACAACAATTCCTTTGGCAATCCACGGTGTAGTATGTAAAAAAGATGGTTCTAGCGTAACTATTAATATTGGAGAGCGTGATGATGACCCAGTATTTGGAGTGACAGAATTATTAATTCACTTATCACAAGAATTAATGAAGAAAAATGCTTCTGTGGTAATTGAAGGAGAAATGTTAGATATTTTAGTAGGTTCAACACCATTAAAAGGAGAAAAGAAAGATAGTGTTAAAGCATGGGTATTAAAATTCTTAAAAGATACTTATGGAATTGAAGAAGAAGATTTCCTTTCAGCGGAATTAGAAGTTGTACCTGCAGGAAAAGCCCGTGATTTTGGATTTGATCGTGCGATGGTTTATGGATATGGACATGATGATCGTGTTTGTGCTTATGCATCATTAACGGCTTTATTAGAAGCGGAAGAATTAGAAAAAACATCCGTATGTATTTTAGTGGATAAAGAAGAAGTTGGAAGTAATGGGGCTACAGGAATGCACTCATTATTCTTTGAAAACTGTGTGGCAGAAATTTTAAATGCCTGTGGTGTTTATAGTGAATTAAATGTAAGAAGAACATTAGCGAAATCAAAAATGTTATCTTCTGATGTTGCGGCTGGATTTGACCCAACCTTTGCGAGTGCTTTTGATAAGAAAAACGCAGCTTATTTAGGACATGGTATTTGTTTCATGAAATTCACTGGTGGTGGTGGAAAACGTAGTGCCAACGATGCCAACCCAGAATACCTTGCCTATGTACGTAAAGTATTAGATGATGCTGAAGTCATTTATCAAACAGCTGAACTTGGACGTGTCGACTTAGGTGGTGGAGGTACCATCGCTTATATCTTAGCTAAATACAACATGGAAGTTGTGGATTGTGGTATTCCAGTATTAAATATGCATGCACCTTGGGAATTAGTATCCAAAGCGGATATTTATGAAGGATACTTAGCATATCAAGCATTCTTGAAAGGAAGTAAATAATGATTTTAATTTGTTGTGTAGATGAACGTAATGGAATGTCTTTTGAAGGAAGAAGAACCTCTCAAGATCGTATTATGAGAGATGATTTACGTCAGTTATTTCCTGCATTAAGTATGGATGCCTATGCTTATTCGCTATTTTCTCAAGATGATGTCGATTATTGTTACGAAATTTGTGAGGATTTAACCCAGTGTAGCTATCCATGTTTAGTTGAATTATTACCACCATCTCAATTTGAACCACATTTAGAAAAAGTCGTGTTATATCAGTGGCATCGCCAATATCCTTCTACCGTCCAAATGGATATTAATTTACATGATACAATGTGGGAATGTGTGGATATTCATTGCTTTGAGGGGTCATCGCATGATAAAATAACACGTGCAATATTTCAAAAGAAAGGGATGGAATAATGAAGAAGCTATTTAGTATATTAACGATTCTTTGTTTATTATGTGGATGTGGTGGTATTGAAATTATTGATGATATTACCCCAATTATTCAAAACGGACAAAATAATCATCATAGTTCACAAGGACAAGGTGATGATGAAAACTTACAAATTCCAGAATATAATGGAAAGGCATATATTACACTTGGAGATGGTATTCCTGAATTTGACCAAGAGGACATGGAAGGAAAAGCCTTTGAGGAATACTATGAATTAGATGAATTAGGACGTGTAACTGGTGCTTATGCTAAATTAGGAGTAGAATTAATGCCAACGAAATCACGTGGTGATATTTATATGATTAAACCAACCGCTTGGCAAATATCACGTTATGATTTTGTCGATGGTCAAAGCTTATATAATCGTTGTCACTTAATTGCCCACCAATTAGCTGGTGAAGATGCCAATGAACGCAAC
>JAXJYR010000269.1:0-1750 GCA_036306885.1 Longicatena sp. | reverse complement strand
TTACATATTTATTTACCAGAAGGATATGAATATAGTAGCGAAAAATATCCTGTGATGTATTTTTTTGATGGACATAACTTATTTTATGATCATGATGCTACTTATGGTAAATCATGGGGGATGAAAACTTTTTTAGACCAATGGAAGAAGCCGATGATTGTGGTGGGAATCGAATGTACGCATAAGGGACAAGAGCGTTTAAGTGAATATCTTCCTTATCCAGCGATTCGTAAACCGTTTAAACAATTTAAACCCTTAGGTGATGCGACATTTGCGTGGATTGTGAATGAAATCAAACCATATATAGATAATAAATATCGCACCATTCCTTTTAGAGAATGTACAGGAATTGGTGGTTCTAGTATGGGTGGTTTAATGGCATTATATGGAGTATTACATTATAATCAATGGTTTTCTAAAGCTGCATGTATATCTAGTTCGATTAATATTTGTATGCCACATATTCGTCAAGCAATGAAGACATTACATTTATTTCCAGACACAAGAGTATATATGTCATGGGGGACAAGAGAAGTACATGATTTAGAAGATCCAAATAAATTAGACACAACAAGTATGATGTATTCTTACCATCAAGAATTAAAGGCATACTTTGAAAATCAAGATGCTTCGATTCGTTTGTTTAACCATGTTGGTGGTGGACATTGTGAAGCAGATTGGGAAAAATTAGTACCATCTTTCTATTATTATTTGTGGGCACCAGAAGATTAAAAGAATTAATAAAAACACATCAACGTTATTTCGTTCATGATGTGTTTTTTGTTGTGATGTGATAAATTTTTTTGATTTATATCCACTTCAAACGTATTTATATATGAAAGGTAAAAAAGAGTGTAAAGTTAAATGCGAATTCAAGTATGATTTGTCTATATTGAAGGATAGGTAATGCGATTCTCCAAAAGCAAGAGAAAGAAGGTTGAGAAACGAAAGTGCTTGAACGCATCGCAAGGATATAAAAAAGGTATTTTCAGATATGTCAGGTCTTTCTTCAATAAATTTGAAGTATATGTGTAAACTTGCGAAGTGTTGGCAAGATTTTGAAATTGTGCAATGGGTTGTTTCACAATTACCATGGAGAAGTAATGTTTCACATATAAATAAAATACAATAAAAAACACTCGAAAACGAGTGCTAAGTCTTAATCCTTTACCAAATCACAGGCTTGTGCATCTAATAAAGCTAAGATATCTTGTGGTGCGACAATACATTGTAGACCAATCTTACCAGCTGAAAACATAATTTCATCAAATAAAATTAAGGTTTCATGGAAAAAGGTACGGAATTGTTTCTTCATTCCAATTGGAGAACATCCACCTCGTACATAACCAGTAATAGGCGTAATTTGTTTCACTGGAATCATTTCTAATGATTTTACATTAGCTGCTTTGGCAGCTTTTTTTAAGTCTAATTCGTACGCAACAGGAATTGCGAACACAAGATATTCTTTAGTGTTTGCTTGTGTAACAAGTGTTTTGAATACCGCTTCAGGATCTTGGTTTAATAATCGTGCGACTTCTTTTCCTTCGACTGCATCTTTACCATGAGGGTATTCTTTCACTTGGTACGTAATTTGATTGGTTTCTAAAATACGCATTGTGTTTGTTTTTGAAATTTTCATTGTTATCACCATCACTAGTATAGCACAAAAAGGATAAGTTCGTTTATAATAATAACGGTGATATAAATGAATATAAAAATGATTGCGATGGATATGGACGGAACTTTATTA
>JAXJYR010000268.1:0-1150 GCA_036306885.1 Longicatena sp. | reverse complement strand
GTATTTTGCACCAATAATACGATCAATGATTCCATAAACGTTTTCGATAACTTCTGCTTCTGTAATAGGGGCAGCATATTCAGTGTCATCGAATGCTTTCATATCAAGAATTGTTTCTACCGCATTAATTCCTGCTTTATCTGCATCTTCTTTGGTGTAATCGTGAAGTACTTGTTCTTTGTTTTCACCTGTTGCTTGTCCATGCACACGTACTTCAGAAAGCACAGCGTTTTTCGCATCACTTACTAATTCTACAAAGACACGAACGATACGATATGTTGAATTTTCTAATTCAGATAAGTCAATGTTGTATTTTCCTTTTTCAGGAAGTACTTGAGAACGTTCTTGGTATAGACGATCATAGTTTGTGGCATCTGTTGATCCATAAACGCTGAAGTAGTAGTAACGTCCTTTTTTCTCTGGGAATTTTAATTCAATATCGCTAATGTCATAGTTTTCTTCTAGGTCGATGTCAAAGTATGCTGGGGCAAATGCTCCTGAGCATGCTGTTTCATCAAATCCATCTACTACTGTACTTAATGAGCTTGAATCTAAGTGAGAGTGTACTGGTTTACCAAACGCAACGTTTTCTGGATCTAATAAATCAGTTGTCGGTGCGATGTATTCAGGGTCAAATTCTCCAAAGATTTCAAATTCACGCATGTGAACAGAAGGGTTTGCAGAGTTAAATGTCATGTTTACACGTACGAAACGTCCATATACAGGTGTTTCAAAGCGGTAAGCTTCTCCTGCAAAGGCAGTTACAGTCCCGTGTGTATCTTTACGGTTTGCTACTGGTGTCCATGCTAATCCATCAGCTGATACTTCAATGTTGTAGTCGTACCAACGTCCACCTGTGTAAGGGTATGCTTTCATAGCATTAATGAAGGCAGCCACACCTAAGTCTACTGTAAAGCTTTGTGGATTTTCTTCACTAGCTTCTCCTCCATCCCAGTGAGCACTTAAGTCACCATCTGTAATACAGTCTGGCGATGTACCACCATCCGCATTTGTTGATGATACGTTTTTACCTAAGGCAATGTTTACTGCGTTAGAAATACCATATACTTCAAATTCACGAACGAGGAATTCGTCACTTCCATTTGAGTTGTTTAATGCCACTAAACGTGCATAACGTGCCGTCATATAT
>JAXJYR010000267.1:0-3597 GCA_036306885.1 Longicatena sp. | reverse complement strand
TCCGAAGATATCTCGTTCGACTTGCATGTATTAGGCATGCCGCCAGCGTTCATCCTGAGCCAGGATCAAACTCTCCATTTGATATGACTCAAAACGTTTTGCTAACGTTTTTTTAATAAATTTGTTGATTGTTTTCCGAGAATATTGTTTCTCTTGAATTGACGTTTCCTGTTTAGTTTTCAAAGATCGAACTGCCTGAGCTTTTCTCGCTCAGCGCTCGTATATATTACCAAATCATTCCCTCTTCGTCAAGCACTTTTTGTAACTTTTTTCAAAAAATTTTTAATTACTCTTCTCTTATCATCTTAATACAAAAAAAAACTAGAGGTTTCTACATCTCTAGTTCCTTTATCATCTATACAATAACAAATATATTAGCACACTATTCTACAAGACCCTCTAGTTCCATACTAACTAAATATTTTTCATATAATCGATTAATTTCACGATGTTCAAAAGGGGAATTACGTAAACGAATATCTACCATCAAACGATCCAACCCTTTTTTTATCGCCAATTGCAAATCCTTACTATAATTCATTTCAATGCCATGACGACGGTATTCTTCTTCATCTAGTAAAACATATTTTCCTTGAGGTGATACTTTTACATCCAAATCATAATCTATATATTTTAATGACTCCCCATCATAAATAGCTGGTGATGCTAAATTACAATAATAATGAATACCGCTTTTTCTTATCATACAAATTACATTGTACCATTTATTAGGATAGAAACAACAGATTGCCGGTTCTCTTGTAACCCATTTACGTCCATCTGCTTCTGTAACCAATGTTTTATTCGTCACTACAACATAACGATTTTCACTCACTTCTAAAACATATCCCATCGCCCATGTACGATGCAACGAACCGTCATGTTTATAACTTTGGATATATATGTATTGATTTTCTTGCATAGTCATCGTAAACACCTCTCGAATTAAAATTATATCATAATATATGCTTTTTTTATAGTATTGTTTTTATTTATTCGTACACACTATCAATGAAAGGTGCATTATGCAATAAGGGTGATATTATGTTAACGGCAAAAGATGTATTGTACTGTAGTGATTGTTTAGACCAATTTTCTGCATTAATTATTCGTATTGAAGAAGAAATGAATTCTCTTTCTAATAAAGATGTTAAAAATTGTTTTCAAAAAACCCAAAAAGGTTTAACTCAAGCTTTTTCTGATGTGTTATCTATTTTAGAGGAGGAACTTTAATATGACCAATTATAACGATCAAATCATTTCTGCTAATTTGCTTAGCTCCTTAAAACACCTCAAATCATTATGTTGTACTTTTTCTCAAGAAGCTGGTAGTGATGATTTATTTGGTAAATGCGAAGACTTATATCGAACCATTTCTCAATTACAGCGTGATGTATATGATATGATGGAAGAACAAGGATGGTATGTTATGAAAAGTGATTCCATCACTAGTATAAAGAAAGCTTACGATAAATTTAAACAAACCAAAAAATCGCTATAAAATATAAAAAAAGTATTACGATTTCACATCGTAATACTTTTTATCATCTATTTATGCTATGATACTTTCAGAGGTGATTTTTATATGAAACAATATTATCAAGAAATGAATCAAGTACTTAAAGCCTTATTAGCAGGGGAATACGATATGATTGCAAATCTTTCTAATGCTGCCGCTTTGTTATATCAATATCTTCCTGATATCAACTGGGCTGGATTTTACTTATGGAAAAATAATGAATTAGTATTAGGTCCTTTCCAAGGAAAGGTTGCCTGTATGCACATCCCTTATGGAAAAGGTGTTTGTGGTACATGTATTAAAGAATTAAAAACCCAACGTGTGGAAAACGTTCATAAATTTCCTGATCACATCGCCTGCGATAGTGCTAGTAATTCAGAAATCGTCATCCCAATGATTATAAAAGATCAAATCATTGGTGTTTTAGATATCGATTCTCCTATTTTTTCTCGATTTAACGAAGTAGATGAAGCTTATTTAACGGAATTTGTCCACATATTAACTTCATCATTTTCAATACAATAACACTCTTGCGCTTGACGAACTCCTTCACGCATTGAAAATAACGTACATTTTCCTCCACCTAGATATGCATGACGTATAACTTTTCTATCTTCCATTGCTTTACAGCAATTATGATAATCAACATCCTTCAAATCTAAATCAAGCATTGCCTTCCATTGTAGCTTGCGATTATTTTCAATTGGAGCATAGATTACTTTAATTGGTAATAAATTATTTTTATAGTGAGCTAAAGAAAGTGCCACACTTTCTTCCATAGGATAGCCTAACATTACAACAAAGGCATTTAATTCTTCTAGTTTACCTAAAGGAGAATCTGAATTTAATCCAAAATGTAAAGGATGTTTATCACATATTAACTTTGCATATTTCCCCCATGCTGCAAAACTATATAAAGGATGATATGAACGCAATACTCCTTCATTATGTAAAAACTGTTGAACCAATGTATTTTGGTTTTTCGGAATACTTTTTTTACGGTCAAATGGTAAAGCGTTTTTTCTTACATTCCCCCAATGAAAACGAGCTACGCGCTCTTTTTTATTTGCTGGATCGCATAGATGCATTGTAAAGGCAGGCATCACAATAGTTCCTTCATAACCAACACTTTCTATTAATGCATCAATCAACATTTGCTCCTCACCAATTAAGTACCCTAATTTTGTCAAATCCGCTTGGACTAAAATCGTCATTCCTTTACGAACTCCCAACTCTTGAAGCATTTTCAACACTTCTTCTTTGGAAGATACAATCGCATTATAATTTTCATTTATCGAATTATATTTATTTCTTTCAACCATACTTCTAAATCCTTCTTCTCTATATATCCTTCTTTAACATTCATTTTAGATAATTCACCTTTATTAACATAATAAATCGTAGGCAATTGATTCAACCGTCCAATGGTCACTTGTAAAGCCTTTAAATCTTGAACTGTTTTTTCATCTGTTTCTTCTAAATCAACCATCATACGATATATTTTGAATGAATTTTGTTGTTTTAAATCAGCTATTACTTTATCAAATTCTTCACAACTATAACAAAGCTCTGATACTATATAAAACAAAAATGTATTTGTGTTTTCATTTTCTATTAAGTCTAAAACTTGAGAAGGAGTTACTTCTAAATAAATCGCATCACGTTGAAAGGTTGAACAACCACACATGAATACTAACATTAAGCATATAAACAAACGTTTCATAAACTTACCTCCATTATATTCTTATTTTAACATATGTTTTATAATGTAAGGCATAAATTTCATCATTTTTGTCTAATATCTATTTATTTTTAATTTTTTTAAAAATTTTAAAAAAACATGTTGACATATTAAATCTCAGATGGTATTATATACGAGCATTGAGCAAATAAATGGTCCAGTGGTGTAGTGGTTAACATGCCTCCCTGTCACGGAGGAGATCGTGGGTTCGAGTCCCATCTGGACCGCCATTATTTATAAAAATTGAATAGAATGGTCCAGTGGTGTAGTGGTTAACATGCCTCCCTGTCACGGAGGAGATCGTGGGTTCGAGTCCCATCTGGACCGCCATTTTTTT
>JAXJYR010000266.1:0-2159 GCA_036306885.1 Longicatena sp. | reverse complement strand
TTCCTAATTTATGACAATCTATTTTCGTTATAAATACTGATTCATTCGATAAGTGAATGTTCTATTTGGATATAAACTGATTTAAGTCATAAAAGGAAGCAGAGAATTTTTTATTACGAATTCACATAAGTGTTTCAAAAAGACGCTCTCTCTGCTTTCATAAATCCATTATAATGCATGCCTGCATAATAAAAGACTAGAAATTATTATTTCACATAATCTCTAGTCTCATTGTTCATTTAGTGAAGAGAAGTCGATACAAAATAGTCATAGCTATAAATCGTTACTTACGAGTTCATCATAAAGATGTCTCAAAAAATTAATATCTTCTCTTCGTATATATTATACACATATAAATAAAATAGAACTAGAAAATTATATAAATAATTTCTAATTCTATAATACGAAAAACCTCTTACGAGGTTCTTATAGATTATCAAAATATGCTTTGGTTTCATTAATGATGACTTTTCTTAATCCAATCAAACCAATTAAGTTTGGGAAAGCCATACAACCATTTACGATATCAGCTAAGATAAAGATAGAATTTAAAGAGATAAAAGGTCCAATCGCAATACATACAATATATACGATTTTGTATAGTGGAATCGCTTTTAAACCACTTAGGTAATACATACATCGTTCACCATAATAGTTCCATCCAATAATCGTTGTGAACGCAAAGAACACGAGTCCAATATTAACGATATATTTTCCAATGTTAGAAATAAACAATCCAGTTTCAAAGGCATGTGTTGTAAGTGCTGCCCCTTCTAATCCTGATAGATGTGACTGAGTTAAAAGAATCGCTAGTCCAGTCATTGTACATACAACAATAGTGTCAATAAATGTACCTGTCATCGCCACTAATCCTTGTTCAACACATGAAGTACCTTTACTTGCTGCCACGGCAATTGGTGCACTTCCTAATCCACTTTCGTTGGAGAAGATACCACGAGAGATACCTTTTTGAATCGCAACTCCTAACATTCCACCCATAATGGCATTTGGAGTAATGGCATGATCAATAACTAACCATAATGTGTCTAAAAGGACATTGAGATGAGTTACTAGAATCATTAGTACACCACCAATATATAATACACACATAAATGGTACAATTTTTTCAGCTACAGAGGCAATTCGATTGATTCCGCCAATGGTAATAAAGGCAACCGCAATTGTTAAAACTATCGCTGTAATAATTGGTGGAATATGAAATGATAATGTCAAGGCGTCAGAAATTGATTTTACTTGGGTAAAAGTTCCAATTCCAAGTAATGCGACCGCAACTCCAAAAAAGGCAAATAATTTGGCTAAAAACTTATTGTTTAATCCTTTTTCTAAATAATACATTGGCCCACCCGCCATATGCCCGTTTTCATCTTTCACACGATATTTTATTGCTAGTAAACCTTCGGCATATTTGGTTGCCATCCCAAAGAATGCAGATACCCACATCCAAAATAAAGCTCCTGGACCACCTGCAGAGATGGCTGTCGCAACCCCAACAATATTTCCAGTACCAATCGTAGAAGATAACGCAGTACATAGAGATTGAAAGCTTGATACATCTCCATCACCACTATCTTTTTTAAAGATACATTGAAAAGCTAGTTTAAGTTTAGAAAGCTGTAAAAATTTTAATCGAAAAGTGAAATAAATTCCCGTTCCTAAAAGTAAAGTGATAAGGGGAATTCCCCATACAAAGTCATTGATTGTCGTTAAAAATTGTTCCATAAATAAAAAAATCCTCCTAAATAAATTAGTCGGAAATAATAATGAAAAACGTTTATAACGTTGTCCTTTTACCTGAGAGTTTCACCATGATGTTGGCTTTCTCCTTCGGTGTTCAATTAAATGAATCTCTCCAACGTTTCGTCCAATAGCGATCCTTTTACCTGAAATTGTTAACTCTTCGGTGTTCTGTTAGAATCTCTTTCGCCATTATCATCCGAGTACGTGTATCATTATACTGATAAATTGTAAATTTGTAAACATTTTTTCACAAAAATGAAAATATTTTCTTCATGAAATGAAAAAGAATTCGAAACATAAAGTTTCGAATTCTATAAAGTTTAATTGATATCAAATTGTTCTATGAATGCTTCAATACGAGTTAAAGCTTCTTTGATGTGTTCAATACTATAGGCATATGA
>JAXJYR010000265.1:0-2403 GCA_036306885.1 Longicatena sp. | reverse complement strand
GAGCTAGATGGTGCAGAAATTCCATATACTTCTAATTCAACAACGTGGTTTGTGTTTCCTTTGTTAGAACCAGATTGGTATAAACGAACATAACGTCCTTTTACTGCATCAAATGTAATTTCTTTTCCTGCGCTTGTTTCAGCATATTCTGCGTCATTTCCAGCACCTAATCCGTGGATGTTGTTAGTGTCAGCGTTGAATACAACTGATGGGTTTGCAAAGTCAGCAGTTTCACTAATTGCGATAACTGTAGCTTTGTAAGAACGAGAATCAGCCCAGTAACGCCATAAGTTTACTTTGTTGATTGCGTAGTTAGCTCCTAAATCTACTTCTAAGTAAGCAGATGTAGTTCCAGCTACGTCACCATCAGCACCAAAGTCACAGTAGTTTACAGCAACGTTAGAAGGTACAACACCATCTGTTGCCATTGATGCAGGACGTTCTCCGTTTACTGGAGCATCAGATCCATCACCATATTTAGCAGTTGGAACTTTGTTTAATGCAACGTTTTCTGGGTTTAAGCTTACACCGTAGAATTTTAAGTCAGCGATTGTCATGTATTCTTTTTCAGAGTTTGTATCCCAGAAGTAAGAATCGTTCGCCCAAATACGTACGTAAGAAGCATCTGTTGGAACGAATGAAATTTCAGTAGTTCCTCCATCACCTTTTGCAACGTAAGCTTCGTCATCGAATGTAGCTTGTGCAGCCACTTCTGTCCAAGTTTCTCCATCCATAGATACTTCCACAACGATGTCGTTTAAGTTACCTGTACATTTGAAGATTTGTCCAGCATCGAAACGTTTAGTGTAATCAATACGGTCAATTTTGTATGTTCCGTTTAAGTTGATTACCATGTTAGTGTCTTTGTTTAATCCAGCATCTTGAGCAGCTGAAGTCCAGAATGTTGTATCATCTCCATCGAAGATAATTTCTGGGTCAGCTTCTGGGTCAGCGTTGTTTTCTGAGTCAATTGAAGTTACATCAATTGTAAAGTTTTCAGGGTTGATTGGTTCACGAGCAGTTACACCGAAGTTTAAAGCTAAGTTATCGTATCCAGCAGCTTCATCAGCAACTTTGGCACCTAAAGTTCCAGCAAAGTTAGCGTTTCCTAATACGATTGCAGCTTGAGGAGTTTCGAAGTAACGGTTTGCAGCGTTGTATTTAGCTCCATCTACGTTTCCATCGATGTAGATTTTAGCCATACCATTGTTTTCTAGAACCCCAACAATTGTGTGAAGTTCACCGTTGTTTACAACGATTTCAGATGTAGCAGTAGCTCCGTTTACTGTGAAGTAAGCGTGTCCAGCTTCATCGATTCCTAATTCAAATGCACCAGCTTGAGCAACTAAAGCACCAGTTGAAGTAGTGTTTACATCAACTTTTACTGAGAATCCAGCTTCTGTTGATAATGAATCTTCAGCATTTGCAATTTCAGCAACTCCGTTTAAGTCTGTAGCAGTAGCATTTACAACGATTTTTCCAAGGTTTTGTTTGATTGTTTTTGTGTTTGCAACACAAGCATTTCCAGCTAAGTCTTTTACGTCAACAGCAACAACTTCTACATCACCTTCAGGAATTGGGTTTGCAAGTTCTAATGTGAATGATACGTCATCATCGTTAACTGTAGCAGCTACTGGAGCTCCGTTTACTGTAAATGATGTACCAGTTACTTTTTCGTTGAATTTAACTGTAATTTTGTTGCTTCCGTTTGTGTTTGCTCTTGCAATTGTTGGAGCAACTGTATCTCCGTTTTCAGAAACACGGAAAATACGTACTTCATCTGGTTGAAGTGTAATTGTGTATTCTTCACCATATACGAATTCACCAATTTTGTCAGCTTCGCTTCCACTGAAGTTGTAGCTGTGTTCAATGTGGTATTTTCCATCAGTGTTTTCTTTTACACCAAGGTTACGGTCGTATACGAATGTGATTGTTTTTGTTTGGTTAGAAGGGTTACGTACTGACATAATTCCATCAACACCATCGAAACAAGCAAATCCATAAGGGTTGTTTGTTCCTCCACCGTTACCACTTAATTTAGTGTTTTCAGCAGGAGAAGCTCCAAACATCTTAGCTTGAGAAAGCATGTTGCTGTTTGTTTCAGCCCATTCTAAGAATTCACCTGTTACAGCATATTTTTCATCAGTCATGATGCTGTCAGAGAAGTATAATTCCCAGAAAGATGAACCACGAGTTGCTTGCATGTATAAGTAGTTTTGGAATTGTTCAGTTGTTGCAGTGTTAATGTGCATTCCTGTTCCTTCTACACCGTAAACTGGGTCATGGTTATAGATGTTTTTCAATGGGAATTGGAACTCATGGTTTTTCAAGAAGTCGTAGTAAACTGCGTCACGGTAAGTCATTTGACGATCCATGTGGCTTGCAGATGGTCCAGTGTTTGCT
>JAXJYR010000264.1:0-2145 GCA_036306885.1 Longicatena sp. | reverse complement strand
TCCACCAGCTCCCATCATAAAGATGGTACCTTTATTTTGTTCATAATATAATTTATCTAATTCATCATAGTAATCTGCCCCATGATTTTTATACAATTGATAGTAGGTTGATACATCAGCACCATATTGTTTAAATGCTTCGACATAATCTCCACCGCTTAAATATGGCACAAAAGCATTTGACATTTGATCACGAACATCGCGCACAAAGGCATTGCGTAAATCTCCCATCGAAACTAATGCCCAAGAACGATCCTCCATATCAATCATCATAATAATTCCATCAGAATCATAGTCATAATCATCATAATATTGACGTGCATAGCTTTCGGCATCGTTTCCATTCATGTCATTGGTAGTTACTCCAATTACCTCAACCCCTAAATCATTCGATAAATTTTCAAAATAGGTTAATAGTTCTTGTTCCTGACTTGCATCAAATAATTGGGCATCATCGACAAAATAAGCTCCTTTTTCTACTTTTTCATCTTCATCTTCCACTCCATGATTACTATGAACTAATTCTTGCATCTTCGCAAATAATGCATCCGTTCTTTGTGTCATGGTATATCCACCATTATAATATGCATCCCAAATCGAATCATTGATTAGTGACACAGCAGAACCATATGGCACAACATTATAATAAGCATCACTATAGGCAATAATCAACGCATTCATATTATCACATTTATCAGAATAAACACGATGTACCTCATCTGTAGGATCATCATTAGTTGTCTCTAGATTTACAATCATTACACTCAAATCATATTGTTGTTCGAAGGCTGAAGCTTTCTCATTATAATATTGTTCTTCATCCGCACTGAACTGATCATAGTGATCCACAATATAAGAATCTTGTGCTTGCACCAACTGCATGGAAGTAAGCATGAAGGTACATAACAATAAAAATATCATTACTTTTTTCATAACCTTCCTCCTACTTCATAAACGTCATAAACCCTAGTGTACAAAGGACAAACACAATCGCAAAGACGATAAAGAAAATTAACCATGATTTACCATTGTCAATTGGTAGGTTTCCTGTTAATTTACCAGTTTGTCCATTCATCATAAACATATAGTTTTGCCCTTGATATTTGGTATTTAACATCCATACTGGATATAATGCATATTTGGCTCTATTTTCACTTAAATCTAGTGAACAAGATTCCACATTCACACTCGCATATCCAAGTACACTCTTTTCAAATTCATTGATGGTGCTTTTACGAATACGTTCATTGGCACGTTGAATTGATGTTTTGGCATCGACATCATAACGATCCGCAAAATATCCTGCTAAATAGGCAGTTTGGAAATCAACCGCTTGTGAAAAATCAAACGGTTCAATACTTTCCATATAATCATCAGGAATTTTAGTCGAACCATCGACTGGAATATTTTCAAAACGTAAATCCCCATTACGAATAATCGCATAATGGCGTGTTTCCGTATAATCATAATGAGAGTCAGACCATCTTCTAATTTTTGTACCACGATATTTAATATCGGCAGAAACATTACTATCAAATAACCATACTGGTACATACATTCCTTTGATTTCATTAATATGATTTTCGGTTTTGAAATCTTTTGGTAATAAAGTTTTACCATTATAATGAGCCTTTAACGCTTTTTTCGCAGCTTCCTTATCTAATTTAAAAGGAATTACAAATTCTGGCTTTAAATCCCCTTTAAATTGAGCTTTCATCACCACTGGATTCCCACAATATGGACAACTTGAAGCAGATGTTGTCGCATCTCCAATAACTTCTCCACCACAAGAAGAACATTCATAAATATTCATTCCTGAAGCTTCCTCATCACTCCAAGTTTCTTTTTTTTCTTCATTCCAATCCATATTACGATCTGTTTCTAATTGTTCATCTAATGCCTTTAAGGTTTCTACCTCAAACTCACAATCACAATATGGACATTTCATTTTTTGTGTATTTGAATCAAACTCTAATGCCCCATTACACGATGGACATTTATATTGAATTACATCTGCCATAACCTTCGTCGAGTAGACTAGGTCTCGACTTCCTCCTCTCTGGATTATAGTCTATCTGAAGAAGTCTCACTAACCCCTCACAGAACCGTACGTGCCCTATTAAGGCATACGGCTCTTCAACACAT
>JAXJYR010000263.1:0-14438 GCA_036306885.1 Longicatena sp. | reverse complement strand
TTGGTGTCGTGACTAAAGTATAACACAGGGTTTCACTTTTTTTGTTGAAAACAAAGGAATAAACAGGTGAAAAAGACTGTTTATATATAACAAATATAGAGTAGTGTATTTGTATCGAAATGAACGATTTTTGACACTACCACCCAAAGAAGGAGGAAATTATATGAAAAAATTGGGAAATTTAATCTTAGCTTCTTTAATGGCAGTTGCTTCTTTTACATTTGCACCAATGAAGGCTGCTGATTTAGTGGAAGAAAATCTAATCAACAAAACTGCAAGTGATGTGTCAGTTGTATCTTATACGTCAGAATGTGTTCCTTTTAACGGAATGCCAGATGATTCAAGAGCTTCTTATGTATTAGATAAAAATCCTAATACTCACTGGCACTCAGCTTGGAAAGATGAAAATAGTGGTGCTTCTATTGGATCACTTCCTCAATCAATTACATTTGACTTAAAAGCTGAATATACATTAAGTGATATTACGTTCTTATCAAGACAAGATCGTGAAACTTGGTCTGGAATGAATAACTTACAATACAATGGGGATATCACAAAAGCTAAAGTATATGTTGGAAATGATGTAAATAGTTTAGAATTAATTGGAACTTACGAATTCGAAACAACTGGATCTGGAGCAAACATGATGCTAGCGAATCGTACACAATACAAACGTATTGAATTAAATGCGACAGGACGTTATGTAAAATTTGAAGCAATTAACTCTTGTGCTGATACTTTAGAAGGAATGAATAAATGGGCTTCTATGGCTGAGATTAATTTCTATCAAGCTGTGCCAGAAGTTGAAGTATTAGACAAAACACCATTAGAAGCAAAAATTGCGGAAGCTACTGCGATTGAATTAGGTGATTACTATGAACCTACATTTGTAGCGTTAGGTAATGCAATCGCTGCAGCAAACGACGCATTGAACACTGTTACTACAAATGCAGAAGTGGCTATCGAAGTAGAAAAATTACAAGCTGCGATGGATGCTTTAATTTTAAGACCTGCACGTGTGACAGGATTAAATGCTTATGCAGTAGATTACAAAACTATTCATATTGATTGGAACGCAGTAGAAGGTGCAACAAGCTACCAAATCTATCGTTTAAATACTCAAACTAACAAATGGATTAAATTCCAAATCGCTGATACAAATAGCTTTACCGTAAACGGTGTTAAAACTGGTGTGAAATACAGCTACCGTGTAATTGCGAATAAAATGTTAGAAGATGGTACTCTTGTTGCTGGTAAATCATCTTCTACAAACTCTGCTATAGCATTACTTCAGGGTGAACCAGAATTAGAAATTGTTGATAACGGTTTAACTAAATTTGATTTAAGCTGGACAAAAGTGGATGGTGCAACTCGTTACTTAATCTACCGTAAATCTTCAACAGAAGGATGGAAGAAAGTTCTTACATTAGGTGGAAATGTTACTACATACACAACTAGTTCACTAGTGCCTAACAATTATACCTTTATGGTAAAAGCAGCTCGTTATGACTCTAAAGAGCGTACACAAACAAATGGTTCTAATGAAGTAGAAGGAATTTCAGTATTCTCTCAACCATCTTTAAAAGTAGCTGCAGCATCTGCAACATCTGCAAAAATCTCTTGGGATGCAGTAGAAGGATGTAAATACTACGAAGTATATCGTGCAACAAGCAAAGATGGAACTTACACAAAACTTCGTACGCTTGAAAACGAAACTTCTTACACAAACAAATCATTAAAAACAGGAAAAACTTACTACTACATGGTAAAATCATATCGTACTTACAACAACGCTAAAGTATATGCTCCTGATACTAAAGTAGTAGCTTACAAAGTGAAATAATAATGATATACCGACAGATCAAATCTGTCGGTTTTTTATTTGGACAAAACATGCTAAAATAAATACGATAATGATAGAACGGAGAAAATGATATGAATACATGGATTAAAATCATTGAAGAAGAGCAAAGCAAACCATATTATCAAAACCTAATGGCATTTTTAGATGAAGAATATGCACATAAAACAATTTATCCACCACGTGAACAATTATTCACATGCTTTGAAGCGTGTGCTTATGAAAAAGTGAAAGTGGTAATTATCGGACAAGACCCTTATCATGGTGAAAATCAAGCCCATGGTCTATGTTTTTCAGTACCAAAAGGGGAGAAAATACCACCAAGTTTAAGAAATATATATAAAGAACTACAAGCTGATTTAGGAATTGAACCTGTATCACATGGATATTTAATGGATTGGGCCAAACAAGGTGTTTTTCTTTTAAATGCTGTAATGAGTGTAGAAGCACATAAAGCAGGTTCTCACCAAAAAAAAGGATGGGAAAACTTTACTGATACGATCATTCAAAAGCTAAATGAACGCAAAGAAGGAATTGTGTTTTTATTATGGGGAAATTGGGCGATTAAAAAAAGCGAACTGATTACTAATCCCCAACATGTTATTCTAACCTCTGCGCACCCATCGCCATTAAGTGCATCACGTGGTTTTTTTGGAAGTAAACCATTCTCTAAAGCCAATCAAGCATTAGAAAAAATGGGACATCGCCCAATAGATTGGAGAATTTGTTCATGAAAACTGCACAAGAGTGGGTGGCATTTATCGAAAGTCGTACTAGTAGAGGACACGGTGTAGATTATTTTCGTTCCTATATGGAGGATTTAAACATTCCTTATCAAAATTTAAAATGTGTTCACATTGCGGGGACCAATGGGAAAGGCTCTACTACCAACTATTTACGTAGTATCTTACAATCAGCAGGGTATCAAGTAGGAACCTTTACATCCCCTTATTTGATTCATCATTATGATCGCATTCGTATCAACGATATAGATATTTCAGAAGCGGCTTTCTTAGATATTGCCAAGCAATATGGACAATCATGGATTGACTATGATTTAGGAATGTTTGAAATTGATATGATGATTGCATGTGTCTATTTCTTAACATCTCATGTCGATATCTGTATCTTTGAAACAGGCTTAGGTGGAAGATTAGATATGACGAATATTATTCATCCGCTAGTTTGTGCGATTACCAATATTGGAATGGATCATATGCAAATATTAGGAGATACTTATGCGCAAATCGCCTATGAAAAAGCAGGTATTATCAAACCTAACACTCCAGTTATTACGATGGAACAAAAAAGCGAATGTCTAGAAGTGTTTAAGAACATCGCCACTCAACAACAAGCACATTTCGTACCAATGGCTAAGGTAGATATAGTAAGTAAGGAACCACTTAGCTTTATGCATCGTGAACATATTTATTCATTATCCTCAAAGGCTGTATATCAATGTGAAAATGCCGCCTTAGCATTAGAAGTATCTTACTATTTAAACGATTATTTGATTACCAATGAACATCGTCAAAAAGGATTACAAACGATTTGGAAGGGGCGTTTTGAAGTACTTCGTGATGAACCATTATTTATTATTGATGGAGCACATAATGTGGCAGGAATACAAGCCTTATTAAAAAGTTTAGATGACCAACAACCGGTAACCTTCTTGTTTTCGGCTTTAAAAGATAAAAACTTTGAGGAAATGTTATCATTACTAAAACAACGAAGTGACGATGTACGAGTCACATTATTTGAAAATAAAAGAGCATTTCAAAAACAAGATATTCATGAAGCTGTTAGGTTCTATGATGATTATCGCCAAGCTTTAGATGAATTATGGAAGCTTAAACAACGTGTCGTAGTGACTGGTTCTCTTTATTTTATTTCGGAAGTACGAGCATATCTATTAAACAAATAAAAAACCTCAGTATGAGGTTTTTTAGCGTTTTATGCGTCTTAATACTTGTTGGGCAGCTTGGAGAGCAAAGTATAAAATAGCAACATCAAATGGAAATGCCAATACATTTTTAACCAAACGAAGACTTGTGAATAATGGGTTTTGATATAAAATGTTTAACCATAAAGAAGTTAAAGTGAGATTGATGATGACGGTAATGAAAAAACGGGCAATGAGGGCACGAGTAATACTCACTTTCTTTTGATAGAAGAAGCTACCATAGATAAATCCGGTTAGAAATTCATTCAGGGCAAATCCTGGAAAATAAGGGCCATCTGGACGAATCAGATATTTTAAAGTATCGGCAACAATTCCAGCGCTACTACTTAATAAGGGACCATATAGCATGGCACTAATTGCCGCAAATACACTTGAAAAACCAATTCTCAGCATGGGTGTAACTTGAATGTTTAAAAGCGATCCAGCAATGACATTTAAAGCCGTAAGCATTGCGACACCACAAATGGCTCTCGTGCTTTTAAACTCTTTGGCACTACGAATAATCAGTTTGGGTAGGTTGATTAGTTCTTGTACAAAGTTCATATAAAAAAACCTCCTTTCCCATATTGCAATGGTAAAAGAGGTGATCTTTTATCAAGCAACAGCGGGATGCGAGAATAAAACCGCAAGAAATTCTTTTCGCTTTGCGACAACTCCCCGTTCGCAAATACTTAACGCTTTATTCTCTACTCTGTAACAAGCTAATTATATGAAATTATATGAAAAAAAGCAAGTAAATCCATAGTTTTTGAAAATAATTTCAGAAAAAAGGTTTGAAAAAGTGAAAAAATCATAAAATTTCACTTGTGAAAAAATCCACTTGTTTAAAAAGACTTTTTTTAAGAATGTAAGCGTTGTATAATATATAAGTAGGAAAGTGAGGAATAATAAAATGATTAATTCACTAATTGAAAAAATTAAAGGTAGAGGAACACGTATTGTATTTACAGAAGGAAGCGATGCTCGTATTTTAGAAGCTGCGGTTCGCCTACATAAAGAAAACATCTTAACTCCAGTATTATTAGGAAACCGTGCTGAAATCATGGGAGCTGCAGCGGCTTTAGGATTTGATATTGACGGTATTGAAATGCTAGATCCTCGTGAATATAAAAACATGGAAATGATGGTTAAACGCGTTATCCAACTTCGTAGAGGGAAACTTGATGAAGAAGCTGCTCGTGCTGCATGTTTAAAAACAAACTTCTTCGGTACAATGTATGTTGAATTAGGTTGTGCAGATGGATTATTAGGAGGAGCTACTTACTCAACTGCTGATACTGTACGTCCTGCATTACAATTAATTAAAACAAAACCAGGAAGCTCAATCGTATCAAGTTGTTTTATTATGCAACGTGAAGGTAGCGAAAGCTTAGTAATGGGTGACTGTTCAATTAACATCGATCCAAGTGCTGATGACTTAGTAGAAATCACTTTACAAACAGCTCATACAGTACGTCAATTCGGAATTGAACCACGTGTTGGATTATTATCTTACTCTACATTAGGTTCTGCAAAAGGTTCAAGTGTTGAAAAAGTAAAAGAAGCTGCAACACGTCTAAAACGTATGGACCTTGACTTTGGTGTTGAAGGAGAAATCCAATTCGACTGTGCAGTTGCACCTGAAGTATCTAAATTAAAAGCACCTAACTCAAAAGTTGCAGGAGCTATTAACACATTCATTTTCCCTAACATTGACTCAGGAAACATTGGATACAAAATTGCTGCTCGTTTAGGTGGATATGAAGCTGTTGGACCAATCCTACAAGGATTAAACGCTCCAATCAACGACTTATCTCGTGGATGTAACGCTGAAGAAGTATTTAAAATGGCAATTGTAACTGCTGCTCAAAAATACATGGACATCTAATATTGAATTTATAAATACGGTTGTGGATACAGCCGTATTTTTTTATGCATAAAGCAAAAAAAACACGATGCTGTGCTAACATCGTGCTTCAATTTATTTGTGATATAATTTTTGTGTTTGATATTTATCCTCGCAAGTTAGGTTTACTCCTAAACGACGGAAGGTATTTGCATCTACTTGTGATAGGATTACACTACTATGTGCTTCACAACCTTTTAATTTAGGTAATTGTTGTAAAGCTAAGTGTGACACTGGGTTGTTTGTTGCAGAAATACTTAACGCAATCAACACCTCATCAGTGTGTAAACGAGGGTTGCGATTTCCTAGGGTACCTACTTTTAATTTTTGGATTGGTTCAATAATATTTGGTGAAATTAAAGGTATTTCATCATTGATATTACCTAATGCTTTTAAAGCATTTAATAATGCCGCTGAACTAGCTCCTAATAAAGATGTAGTTTTACCTGTTAAAGTAGTTCCATCTAATAAGGTGATAGCGACAGCAGGTTCTTGTGTTACTTCTGCTTTATCTAAAGCTGCTTTGACACAAGCTCTTGCCGTAGTATCAATTTTAGCATGAGACATAATCATTTCAATTTTATTTACGGTATTAGCCGAAGTATGTCCTTGTTTGACATCTACTTTCGCCTTATAGTAGCGACGAATAATTTCATCCACACTGGCTTGACGTGCTGCTTCATCATCGCAAATACAATGACCTGCCATGTTTACTCCCATATCTGTAGGTGATTTATAAGGACTCTCACCTAAAATCTTTTCAAACATTGCGTTTAATACAGGGAAAATTTCGACATCACGGTTATAGTTTACTGTCGTTTCTCCATAAGCTTCTAAATGAAATGGGTCAATCATGTTAACATCATTTAAATCAGCTGTAGCCGCTTCATAAGCTAAGTTAACTGGATGTTTTAAAGGAAGGTTCCAAATCGGGAAGGTTTCAAATTTAGCATATCCTGCCTCTATACCACGTAAGTGATCATGGTATAGCTGTGAAAGACAAGTAGCCATTTTTCCTGAACCTGGTCCAGGTGCAGTTACAACCACTAAAGGACGAGTTGTCTCGATATATTCATTTTTACCATAACCTTCTTCACTTACAATAAAAGGAATGTTGTTAGGGTATCCTGGAATATGATTGTGTAAGAATACTTTAACCCCTAGATTTTGGAGGTGTTCTTTAAATTTTAAAGCACTAGGTTGGTTTGAAAATTGAGTGATTACGATACTACCTACGTATAATCCACAGTCACGGAAAGCATCAATTAAACGTAATGTTTCGACATCATATGTGATACCAATATCACTACGGATTTTATTTTTCTCAATATCATTCGCTGCTACTGCAATTACGATTTCAACTTCATCCTTTAATTCTAATAGTAGCTTTAATTTAGAATCAGGTTCGAAACCAGGTAACACACGAGCTGCATGGTGGTCATCAAATAATTTTCCACCAAACTCTAAATATAATTTATTACCAAAGCTTGAAATTCTTTCTCTAATATGTTTGGATTGTAACTTTAAATATTTATCATTGTCAAAAGCAATTTTTCTCATTTTATGTTCGCTCCTTGTATATTACTTTTATTATTATATCAAAAGATAAGTAGAATAGATAGAAAATGTTGAATTTTATTCGTTCACTTTTGGTGATGATATATGCAAGAAAATAAAAAAAGTGTCATTTTAGCATAGATAAGCACATAAAAATGTTTTATAATATCTATGCAATTTAAAAGATAGGTTGTCTTTTTAGATAACAAAATGAATAGATTAGTGTAGAAGGGAGAAAAAGATGGAAGAAGTCATTAAAATTGAAGGTGGGCATAAGTTAAAAGGTACTGTTCGTATTAGTGGTTCTAAGAACGCAACTGTTGCGTTAATTCCAGCGGCAATCTTAGCTAATGGACCAGTTACAGTATGTGATGTACCAAGTATCTCAGATGTAGAGTCATTGTCTGTACTTCTTCGTGATTTAGGGGTAATTGTCGACATTCGTTCGTCAGATTGTATCGTGATTGATCCAATGCATATGCAAAACAAACCATTGGTACATGAGGCTGTAAATAAATTACGTGCGTCATATTACTTTATGGGAGCTTTATTAGGGAAATATGGGCATTGTGAAATTCTAATGCCAGGAGGATGTTACTTAGGTCCTCGTCCAATTGATTTACACTTAAAAGGATTTGAAGCATTAGGGGCAACAATTCGTTATGAACATTGTGCTTATATTTTAGATGCTCCAGAATTAGTTGGGACAAAAATTTTCTTAGATATTGCAAGTGTTGGGGCAACGATTAATATTATGATGGCTGCAGTTCATGCCAAAGGTCGTACAACGATTGAAAATGCGGCGAAAGAACCAGAAATTATTGATGTTGCGACATTATTAAATAAAATGGGTGCTAAAATCCGTGGTGCTGGAACAAACGTGATTACGATTGATGGAGTAGATGAATTATGTGGATGTTTCCACGAAATCATTCCTGATCGTATTGAAGCTGCGACTTACTTAGTGATTGGAGCAGCTGCAGGTGAAGATATGATTGTTGAAAATGTAATTCCTCAACATATGGAATCTTTATTAAGTAAATTAGAAGAAATGGGTGTTGACCTAGATGTTAAAGTGGATAGTGTTCATATCAAAGGTAAAAAAGAAAAACTAAAACCAGTTGATATTAAAACATTACCTTACCCAGGATTTGCGACAGATATTCAACAACCATTAACTGCTTTATTAACTCAAGCATATGGACAATCGATTGTAACAGAAACAATCTATACAGAACGTTTTAAACACTGTTACGAGTTAAACAAAATGGGTGCGAATACACATGTAATGACACCAAGTGCGATGATTAATGGGCCAACTCCATTATCAGGTGCAGAAGTAAGCGCAACTGATTTACGTTGTGGTGCATGTTTAGTTATCGCAGCTTTAATTGCGGATGGAGTCACTACTATTCGTAATATTTACCACATTGAACGTGGTTATGCACATATTGATGAAAAACTAAAAGCATTAGGTGCTAAAATGTGGAGAGAAACTATTTAAGGTTACTGCAAAGTAACCTTTTTTCTTTAGATAGTGCATAAAGTTAACCGCTTTCATGAAAAATTTAGTATAATAATAGAGAATAGATGAAAGGGGAGATTTTGATGTTACGTATAGCAATCGCAGATACTGAAGAAATGGCAAAGGAAATTGTTTTTGCGTTACGTATGATTTATCAAGAAGATTTTGTATTTCATTACTATACAAAATTATCCCAATTAAATAAGGATCAACAAGAGTATAATTTTCAAGTGGTATTTTTACATGGAAAATTTGATACGGCGCGTGTTCATAGTGCCTTTGTCGAGCAACATATGAATCGTCTGATTGTTTTTTGTGACACCCAAACACAGGAATCCAAAGGAATCTTTACCAATGTCATTCATATGAATCGTAATGATGTTCGCCAGGAACTAGCTAGAGTTGTAAACTTTTTAAGTTATATCTTAAAAAATGAACAACATTATTTATTATCTTATAATCATGTAAGTGTGGCGTTAAAGATGCATGAAATATATTATTTAGAAAAAGATAATAAAAATATTATTTATCATACCAAAAAAGGTGATTTCAGCGAACGTAAAAGTATGAAGGATGTGGAAGACTACTTTTCTCAGTATGGATTTATTCGAATTCACTCAACTTATATGGTGAATTTTACACATATTGATCGAGTAGAAACAGAATTTGTATACTTAAAAAATGAAGCTTTACCGATTGCACGAGCTCGCAGAAACGATGTTTATATTAAAATGAAGGAACTTTCTAGTAGTAAATAACCAATTTTTCCATTAACTCTATGATTTTTCCAGTTCTATTTACATAGTACAAAAACACGTTATAATGGAATTACCAAAAAGGAAAACAAAAGAAAGGGTTGAGAACATGAAATCATAACTGGTAGCAATTGAATAAAGATAATCGAGAATAAAATATCCGGATGTCAATTGTGAAAATCGAATACGCAAAAGTCTAGGCGGAATTAATGTCTGTGGAAGCTAATTATAATAAAGCGAAGGAACAGAAAGGGGTAAACCAAAGATGGTATTGTTTTCTATCTATATGATCAAACAATTATTTAGACGATAGTATATTCATCGTACTAAAACCAATTGATTATAAATTAGTTGAAGTTTTAACTGGAAGAAATACTATAAACCAAAGATTCACATAAACAGTTAAAATGGATGGGGCACCAATAAAAAAATGATGAAGTACGAGTGAAGGTACACATAGTCGATAGATAAAAGAAAAAAAATAGGTGCAAAATAAAAAGCAATACATGATGTTGTAGGGTGATCAGGATTCCCATTAAGACCAAGGGATAGACACTAAAAGAAACATCGTTTATATAAAATTGAATATTAAAAATTGAATAGAAAAATTTAATGATTCTGAATATAGAGTTTAAATTAAGTCCAAAATTCTATCTTCTAACAAAAAAAGATTCCAAAACTCTAATTCTTAGGTAAAGAATTCATTACAAAGAAAAAGATACATTCTAAAATAAACAAAGAAGAAAAAATTTAATAGAAAGGATATAGGTATATGACACCTGACTTTTAGTCGCCCTTACTTCAAAAGATAAAATAAGAAGTAAGGGCATTTTTATATGTAAAAAACCTTAAGCAGTAGCCTAAGGTTTAGTGTTCACAAAGTCAATGATAGAAGAATCTTTAAATAAAGTTTGACTACTATATAAGAATAAGACATCATTGACATTTTCGTTTTTGATATATTGGTAAATATTATCATAATAATAACGAGGATCTACCATGGTGATACGATGGTAATATGGTATTAAAAATGGGACAAAAGCATTCGCAAAGGAGTCCTTCACAACTAACAAGTGCTTATCATTTTTGGCAGTGGATGTAATTTTTACAAGTGGATGGTTCCCACCAAAGAAAATTTCATATGCATTCTGCGCAGTACCTTTATCTGTATCATAAATACTCGTAGATACTCGCTCACCGATTTCACATAAATAAGATATATCACAATTTTTAGGGAAATATAATTCAACTGTATCGTAATACTTACGTATTCCACTTTGATTTGTTAGTGTTCCTTGAAACTCATTGGTGAATGGTAACACATCATATTCATATTTGGGTTCTTTTGAAAGGATTGTTTGACGAAAAGCTTCAAAGCATAAGTAAGCTCCTTTACTCGTATAATGATGGTCAGTCTTATAAAAAGCATCGACTTGGTTCATTAAGGGTGTATTTACATCAATAAATTGATAACTTTTTAGTTCTTTTTGAAGTTCTTGAATATCATGAATACTATCCATATTCTGCATATCTTCTTTTACATATTCATTTAAGAGATTGATACGATCTCCGATAATCATCACTTTAGGCTTTAGTTTGGTGTTGCGATGAAATTGGTTCAAGACTTTCACTAAAGCTTCTTTTTGGGTTGGAGCTAAGGCTACTCCTTCTTGAAAGAGCATATCTTGATTGACCCAGATACCATTTAGATTTCTTTGCCCTAATAATAATTGAAGTTTACTTTTTAGATGCATAAATGAATTACGAAAGTAAAATTGATCATTGGTATATTCATTTAGCTCTGTCGCAAATTCAGTATGAAGTTCAGGAAACTGTGCTAGAGTTCTTTGTTCATACTGTGAATAAGTAAGCGGTGGACGAAGATAAGAGAACATCGCCAATACAACGAAGGTAATCATCATGAAGATGAATGGTATGATTTTTTTGCGATTTTGCATACAACCTCCTAAAATTGAAAATATAAAAATGCTTGATAAGAATCCGCAATCAAATATGCGAAAATGATGATCCACATACTAATCGACACAGCACTTTCAATCCAAATAAACGCATCGCCACATTGTTGGTGAAGCCATCTTGATATATTTGCTGGTAAATAAGTGACAAATAGTAAACCTATGAAAAGGATGATACCATATTGTGTACAAAGGCTTAGGGTTGAACTATCATATAAATGAGAGAAATGGAATAATTGTTGGATAAAAGCGAGACAATCATGCATGGTAGGTTGAAAGAACGCAATCCATCCAATTAAGACAAGGATAAACGTGGATAACCGACGAAGGAATAACGGAATTTTTGCTAGAATGTCTTGGAGCCAATAACGCTCTAACAATAATAAGCTAGCATGATAGAGACCCCATAAAAGATAAGGAAGACTATTTCCATGCCAAATTCCTGTCAGTCCCCATACAATAAGAAGATTTCGAATGGTTTTATTACGACCATGGCGATTCCCACCAAGCGGAATGTATACATAATCCTTAAACCATGTCGATAAGCTAATATGCCAACGAGTCCAGAAGTTTTGAATTGAAGTAGCTACATAAGGATGTTTAAAGTTTTCGGGTAGTTTAAAGCCAAAGAATAACGCAATCCCTTGCGCCATACAGGTATAGCCATTAAAATCAAAATAAAGCTGTAGACCATATGCCAACAAACAAAGCCATGCCGCAAGCATTGACGACTGTGCATCGCATAAGCTAAATACATGGGCAAAGGTATTCGCAAACACCGCCTTCATGAAGCATCCCTTGACAAGCAAAATGCTACCTTGATAAAGCTGTTCAATCGTAGTAGGATGAGTGTTCCATTGGCTTTGGAAATCTTCATAACGCATTAAGGGACCCATGAAGATTTTAGGGAAAAATAAAATATAATTGAAATAAGTAAAGAAATTCAGCTTCAAATTAGGATGACGATATGCATCAATGACACAAGACAGCATCGAAAAGATAATAAAGGAATAACCTAAAGGTGAAAAAATCAATTGTGGATCACCAATTTGAAGCGTTTCTAATAGCCAACCATAATACTTAAAATAAGCCATGATAAACAATAAGAAGCTAATCGATACTATGAAATGTGTTTTATCACTACGTACCTTCATACATCCATAAGTTATTAAAATAAGTAAACATAATCCCCAAAATAGCGTTGGATCATTGAATAAATAAAATAAAATACTAATTAGACATAAAGTATAGGCACGATATTTTTGCGGCGTTATAAAATAACTCGCTAAGCTAAGGGGTAAAAACAATAATAGAAAAGAAGTAGAGGAAAAAATCATAATGTCCCTCCTAGTGTTAAATCATTTTCATTATTACTCACAATGAGTAATACACAATCATCAAAGGTTAAAATTTTGGCTTGGTTTAGCTTTTCCATTTGAATGGCACCATAACCATTAAACTTTAATTTTTGTGCATCAATGCGGTGTTGAAGTTTTAAAATAATATCTTTTTGTTGGGTAGGTAAAGCACGAATTAATAAGATTTCATCTACATCCATCGCATCTTCATTTAAATAATAGACAAAAGTATCTTGATTTAAAGTGGAAAAATCAAAATTCTTCTTACAGGTATTAACACTTTGAAGTTGTCTACCATGTTGAGGTAAATTGGTAATAATTGTCGCTAATTCTGTGTAAGTAAGGGTTTTATTAGGGATAAAAGGAATGACTAATAATAAAACACAGCTCAGAACCATAAATAAATATAATATTTTACGCATATTGATCACCTATTCTAATAATGCTGTATCAGCCATATTTTTAATCCAGGCTGCATAGTAAGGGTATTTAGGATGGGTTCCATCACTTTCAAAGTTTTTTAATTCAGGTTTAGTTAATTTTGAGTTATCTACATATCCAATTTGCTTTTTCTGACAAAGTTTTTGAATGATTTTGTTGTAGTCATTAATATATTGATACTCAGGGTGTTTTTTAATCGTTTCTTTTGGTAAAGGAAGAATCGAATTAATATAAATTTGAATTGC
Source organism: Longicatena sp. (assembly GCA_036306885.1). Taxonomy (GTDB): domain Bacteria; phylum Bacillota_I; class Bacilli_A; order Erysipelotrichales; family Erysipelotrichaceae; genus JAXJYR01. Next base: position 872 of record JAXJYR010000263.1, on the reverse strand, counting down.
AGGATTTCTTTGTTGAATATATTCAATGACTTTTTGATATTCAGCCTCAAAGCGTTCAAAATGTTTTTTATACATCGATAAATCATTAATCCCTAAGCATAAGAAAATATGGGTTGGTTGTCGCATGAGGGCGATGTCCACTTGATCATAAATGTTATCTGTACGTCTACCAATCGCTCCAGCTAGACTATAAGCAGGTAATGCTTGATAATCCATCAAGGCATGGACCATGGAATCTCCCACGACAACACTATGGGCATAGCGTTGCGCAAGGCTACGAGTTTTATTAATATGCAGAGTCTTTTGAATCTTATCAATTTGGGCCTTTATTGTGTCAATATTTTGATTGTCTAATTGTGCAAGCTGTTGATAAGTAAGTTGTGTATCAATGGGTTGAATGGATGTTTTTTCATATGTTAATAGGAACCAAAAGCCTAATAATAATATCATTACCATGAAATAAATAGTTTTTTTCATAGATTTCTCCTTTTTTGACTTATATAATATACACCTTTTTAAAAAAAAAGCTATGGTAAATATTAATAAAATATAAATTGTTAAAGAAAATATTTAAAATATATAAATTTTGTAAAAAAATGACATATTAAGATATTAATATGATAAAATAGAAAAAAAGTAGGTGTGCGCCAGTTCGGCGTTAAATATTTAGTTGGTGAGAATCCAACCTAGTAAGACCTAGCCAGTCGCTAGTACCGAGTCCTTGGAGCCTTTAGGCTAACGAAAAGGTTTAAGCGTAGGACAGGGAGCAGGAAAGCCGTAATGCGAAAGCGTGAAGTGATTGAGCCTCGTTATAATTTATCGGTTGTATGGGATAGTCATCTACCTATCATGGTTATCAATAAGGAGTAATC
>JAXJYR010000262.1:0-5615 GCA_036306885.1 Longicatena sp. | reverse complement strand
TCATTAGATTATGCAAATGTAACAAAACAATTAGAAGAGTTAAAGGCATCAAAAGCCAAATGGATGCATTTTGATGTGATGGATGGACACTTTGTGCCAAACTTAACATTTGGACCAGATATTTTAAAAGGTTTTGCGAAAGCGACAGGAAGGTTTATGGATGTTCATTTAATGATTGAAGATCCAGGATATTATAGTGAACATTTTATTAAAGCTGGGGCTGACTTAGTAACATTTCATTATGAAGCAATGAATTCTAAGGAGGAATGTATTGCCTTATGTCGTAAAATTCGTGCGATGGGAGCACAAGCAGGGATTTCGATTAAACCGAAAACAGATGTATCTACCATTACTGATATGCTAGAAGAAGTAGATTTAGTTCTAATTATGAGTGTAGAGACAGGATTTGGGGGACAATCTTTTATGGAAGATCAATTAGAAAAAGTTCGTATTTTACGTTCTTTAATTGATGAAAAAGATTTAGCTGTACGTATTGAAATTGATGGTGGAATTAATTCTGAAACAGGAATTCTTGCAAAAAATGCAGGATGTGATACACTAGTAGCAGGAAGTTATGTATTTAAAAATGAAATAGGGAAGGCGGTTGAATCTTTATTATGAAAAAAGTAGTTTTAATTTCAGGTTTAGCAAAAAAATTACCTGATGTGATTGATGCAGACTTAATTGGGGTAGACCACGGTGCAAGTGTTATTGCACAAGCTGGTGTTACGATGAAAGCAGCAATTGGAGACTTTGATAGTGTTGATGGGACAGAATTAAAAGCAATTGCCGAACATGCTGAAACAATTGTTAAATTAGTACCTCAAAAAGATGAAACAGATACAGAGGAAGCAATCAAATATGCCTTAGCACAAGGATATGAAGAAATTGTTATTTATGGTGCTTTAGGAGGACGTATTGACCACGAAATGGCAAATATGTATCTTTTAATGCATCGTCGTTATCCAATTATGTATATTGACGATAAAAACCGTGTACGTGTATTAAAAAACGGACAATATCAAGTAGGAAATGAATTCACATATTTATCATTCTTAGCATTAGAAGAAAGCTGTATTAGTGTGAATGGTGTGGCATATCCAATGAGCCACCGTATTATTACTTTAAAAGATATTTTCTCTATTTCTAATGAAATTACAAGTGAAGTATGTGATATTGATATTCACTACGGTCGCGTTTTAATGATGGAAACTAGAGATTAACATGTCTACGGCTAGATTATGTGGTTACCTATATCAAGGTGAAATTTATCATCAAGAGGTCATTGATGGAGTAAACGCACAGCCTATTTACGCAGATAGTGTCATTGGGAAAAGAATGCAAGAACGAACATTGCACTTCTTATTTATTGCTGTAATGCATGAATTGTACCCACATATTCATGTACGCATTGAACATAGTTTTTCGCATGGTGTATATGTGAAGCTAAATACATTAGAAGATGTATGTGTTGATAATATTATCCAAAAAATGCAATATTATATTTCACAAAAACAACCAATTCAAAAAGTAAAAGATTTCCAATTTGGATTATTGGGGGTTGTTTTAGAATTTTATGATGAAGTATGTACTCATTGTGGAGATTTAAGCTTTCAATTAAAACCATTCCAACAAGGTCTTTGGTTGGCATTAGAAGGTGAACTACAAGCAAGTAATAAGCTATTTAGTGTACTACGTGAATTTGAAGAATGGGGAAAACTACAAGGGGTTACTTCCCTACAAGATTTAAATCAATGTACTTTGAATCAACAATTAAATGATTTGGTCTTAATTAGTGAAGCGATGGCAGAACGCAAGCTGATGGAAGTTTGTGACCAAATTGTTGCACAACAAAAACACTTTGTGTTGATCTCTGGTCCAAGTTCTGCAGGGAAAACAACAACATCAAAACGTTTGGCATTACATTTAAAAGTTTTAGGAAAAAAAGTATTAACCATTGCGATGGATGATTTCTATAAAAATCGTGAAGATACACCTAAAAAAGCTGATGGAAGCTATGACTTTGAATGTGTGGAAGCTTTAGATTTACCATATTTTAAACAGGTTTTAGAGGATATGTTGATGAAAAAACCTGTAAAATTACCAATTTTTGATTTTAAATCAGGAACGCGTAAATTTCATGATGAAGCATATGTAATGGATGAACGTGCCATTATTATTATTGAAGGAATTCATGGTTTAAATCCAATTATGAAACAATTCTTAAATATGGATCAAGCATATCGTTTATACATTAATGCATTAACTCATTTAAATATTGATGATCATAACTATCTTATGACTAATGATTATCGTTTGATTCGTCGTATTGCCCGCGATCAAAAAACACGTGGACGTAATGCGGAAGAAATTATTTTGGCAAGAGAAAGTGTAGCAGAAGGAGAATACTTATATATTTATCCATATCAAGAAGAAAGTGATTGTATCATGAATACTTCGTTGATGTACGAACTAGCAATCTTGAAAAAAGAAGTGGAGCATAGTTTAAAAGCGGTAAGTGAACAATCAGAGGCTGCATATGACGCAAAACGCTTGTTAAGAATTTTAGAACACGTACAAGCAGGAGATGCATCATGTATTCCTCGTAATTCTGTACTTCAAGAATTCTTAGTTAATTCGATTTTTGAGGAAACAAGTATTTAAATCATTTTAAACTGAATATAACGAAAAAGAGAAATAGCGTGGGAAACACTACTATTTCTCTTTTTATTATAGATTCGTAAGTTTTTCTACCAATAGAAAAAAACAGGGAATACCCTGTTTCTATCTGTTCATTCATTCTTAGATTGCGTTTTTCTTTTTAAGTGTTTTCAATGCACGTGCACTGATGCGGATTGTCTGAGGTTTTCCGTCTACAATCACTTTCACTTTTTGTAAGTTTACGTTCCAAGTACGACGTGTAGCACGCATAGAGTGAGAACGTTTATTTCCTGTTAAAGGTCCTTTTCCTGTAACTGCACAAACTTTTGACATCGAGTAACCCTCCTTAACCAACTGTTAAAATTTATAACATTCGCTTGTATATAGTATCATTGAATTACTAAAAAAGCAAGTGATATTTTGATTTTTTTATCTTTTTTATTGTAAAAATGATTTTACCAAGAATTTACATTTATGGAATATTGCTTCAAAAATAAAGTGTAATGATTTTCGATCAAACATTGTCAGTGAAAAAATTGTAATATATAATATATCTGTAAAAATAGAGAAAGAAGGTAATCTATGGGAAAAATTGAGAAAATGTTAAAAATGTTATTATCTTGTACTTTGTTTGTGACAAATGTTGGAATGATGAATCCGATTAAAGCGACTCATCAAACAGAAGAAATTAAAAATGAAAATGAAGCACTGAAAGATGATGGTTCGTATTATTCTACGATGGATGAAGAGGGGAACATTGAATGGCACATCATTGATCTTCAAAAAGATGAGGCTTCTTATCCTGCTGTAATGACATTATCGTCAGACGCAAGTGTTGTTGAGTTTTCTAAAGCTTATACAACCTTAGAATATGTAGAAGCTGATACGAATATTGAAGGTTATTTAAGTGCTTTTTATAGTGCCGATGCGGCCTATTTAGGTACTAAAGATGGCTATGTAAAATTTAAACTATCAGGAGTTGTTGGTTGGATAAAAAAACAATATGTTAGAGTTCATCCATATAGTGAAGACTTAAATTTAAGCTATTACTATATAAGTGATGGGAAATTTTATCATGCGATAAGTCATGATTTAAGTGCATTACAACCAGCTAGTTATATTCGTGTAGGAAATGCCCCTTCATATTTAAAAGAAGGAAGAAAATATTACAGTTATGATGGTCATTATTTTTATTTAGATTATGAAACTATGATTGATGACTATCTAAAAGGACGATTTACGAATAGTGTAAATCCAACAAAGCCTTACTATAATTATTATCAATTTCTTTCGATGCGTGTTCCGTCTTATTTTAATGCCGAGCAAATTGATGGTTTAATAGACAAGCGCATCTTAAGCGATAAATCAAAGCTAAATAATGCAGGAAAATTACTGAAAGATGCAGAACAATATGGAGTCAATGCGTCTTTGGTGTTAGGAATTGCCGCTAACGAAAGTGGTTGGGGCCATTCTTCGATTTCACAAAACAAAAATAATTTGTTTGGGTTAAATGCAGTAGATTCATCTCCTGGAATAAGTGCCATGACCTTTGGTTCTCCTAAAGATTGTATCAATTATTTTTCGCAAAAAACTATGTCTTTAGGATATTTATTACCAATAGCATGGGTATACTATGGTCCTCATTTAGGAGATAAAAATTCAGGGATGAATGTTAAATATGCCTCTGATCCATTTTGGGGAGAAAAAGCTGCCGCACAATCTTATGTTTTAGAAGATATGTATGGAGTATATCCTTCTAATCAAAAGGATATATTAATTGATCATAGTAATCCAATGATATGGATTTATCGTAGTGCGACGACTAGTAGTAAAATCCTATATGGTAATGGGAATATTAATGACAAACCATTAGGACATTTCCCTTTTGTTGTCTTAGATACGATTAAAAATAGTGAAGGAACCTTTTATAAGATTAAAACAGATGGAATTTTAACATCAACAAGAAGCTCTTTAACGAGTAAAGAAAATGGCTTATATAGTAGCTATAACTATGGTTATATTAAAGCAAATGGTAAACAAAAGTTTATTGATAATATGACAATGAGTTTAGCTACTCCAGAGTTTGAATTAAACAAGACCAGTATCACATTGAATGTAAAAGATACCTTTTTGTTAAAAGCTTCTTATGGTAATGGTGAGTTGAGTTTTAAAAGTAGTAATACAGCTGTTGCCAGTGTTTCTAGTAGTGGAAAGATTGTAGCCAATGCACCAGGTTCATGTACAATTACTGTAAAGGATGGAAGTCAAAGTAAAAAATGTAGTGTCAAAGTTGTGAAACCAACTTTAACGATTTCTAAGAAAACACATACAATGTATCGCTTTGGAACGTATCGTTTATTAGCAACAACGACAGGGGCAAGTACAAAGGTTACATGGAAAAGTAGTAATGAAAAAATTGCGACAGTATCAAGTAATGGAACTGTTACAACCTTAGCTGATGGGAGTGTAAAAATTACGGCCAGTGCGAATGGATTAAGTGCATCTTGTGAATTTACGGTATTGAAACATACTCCAGTAAGTTCTATTTCCTTAAATAAGACCAAAATGTCATTAGAAGAAGGAAAAACGAAACAGCTCATCGCCACTATATTACCAACCAATGCGACTTATAAAGATGTAACCTATCAAACAAGCGATGCTAGTATTGCGAAGGTTAACAGTAAAGGTATTGTAACCGGGGTATCTTGTGGTATTGCGACGATTACGGCAATTTCTTCTAATAAAAAGAAAGTAGAATGCGTGGTTTATGTAAAGCCACAATTAACTCTAGCGAAAAGTAGTCATACAATGTATTGTTGTAAATATTTCCAAATTAAACCAACATGTTCAAAGGCGGATAGTAAAATTACATATCAAAGTAGTGATGAGAAAATTGCGGTAGTAGGATCAAATGGAAATGTTTATGCTAAAAAAGCTGGTAATGTTGTGATATA
>JAXJYR010000261.1:0-8843 GCA_036306885.1 Longicatena sp. | reverse complement strand
CTAAAAATTATAGTCTAAAAGAAGCTTTATGTATTAGTGGGATTGAAAGCGAACCTGGTGAACATGATGGTTTAATTGATGCCATCAATACTGCAAAAATATTTGCGAAATTAAAAAAAGACAAAGATTTTAAATTAAATCCTTATTATGGAGATGCGAATGATAACCATTCCTCTTATAATCCATTTGCAGATTTATTTGCGCATTTTCAATTTGATGAAGAATAAAATGCCAGTTTGTTGTAACTGGCATTTTATTTATTTATAATATCCACAAATGTATCATTAATATGATCGTAGTAATTAATAAAATTTCATTCATAATCAATAAATTTAAAAATGTAAAGCTTTTTATAAATTCATTTAAATAGCATCTCAGTTTATTATTAAACTATTTTATAAAAAAGCGCAGGAAATATCCCTACGCTTTAAATTACTTTTTCTAAATGTTTCATAAAGAATCCTAGACATGGTCCAAAGATAATAACTCCAATGATTGTCCCTAAACCAATTGCCCATGGTAAATCAAAGATAAACTTCATAGCGACGCTGATAATGACAGAAATAACATCTGCCCATTGGCGCATTTTCGCAAATTCAATCGGAATGATTCTTGTAAGAGCACTACAGAACCCTTCTAAGGCAAAGGTTACTTCATTCACCACCATAACAATGGCTACTCCGAATGAACATACAATTTGACCAATTAAATACACAATAATTCCTAAGAGAAGCCCTTCTACAGGGAATGTAAATAAAGTATAGTAAACTAAGTTAATCACACTTCCTAATAAAATACTAAAAGGTACTTGAAGGATTTGTCTGATTCCAAATTCTTTTTTTAATAACACTAAGCTTCCTAACACACATAGACAGTTGGTCACAATCCCCATCGTTCCAACTTCAATTCTTGTTGCGTCTGATAAGCTTTTCGCTACACTATCATAAGCTCCAATTCCAATATTAGCTTTCATTGTAGTAGCTGCCCCTACTCCAACCAAAATGACACCAATAACAATCCAAACAAGCTTTTTAGTAAGAGAACATTTCATAGTATTCTAAAGCCTCTAATACTGAAATATCTTCAATTGGATTATCATCTAAACGTAAACTTTGTAGACATCTTAAATCCTTTAATGGGGAAACATCTGTTACATAATTTGCCTTTAATGTAAGTGATGTTAAGTATGGGCATGATTGTAATGGTGATAAGTCCATAACACCATTATGATCTAAACGAAGTGAAGTTAAATTCACTAAGTTAGATAATGGGGTAATATCCGTAATCACATTATGATATAAATCTAATACACCTAATTGCACCAGATTAGAAATCGGTGTTAAATCAGTCACTCCATTGTGAGATAATCCAAGTGATTCTAAATTAACCATATCACTTAAACAAGTAATATCTTTAATGGAATTACTTCCGACATCTAAAGCCGTCATCGATTCACAACCTTTTAAAACCGAAATATCAGAAATATTATTATTGTAAATATTGACTTCGACTAAATCCTTCGCATCTGCCAAGAAATTAATATCATGTAAGAAACAATTATTTGCTTTAAAATAACGTAGTTTTGTCATTTGTTTTAAGACTTCTGGATATTGAATACGGTTTTCACTAATATCAAGCTTTTCTAAATTAGTAAGTCCCTCTAATACACGCAAATCTTTAAAATGCGTTTGCACAACTCTTAAATCCTTTAAATTTTTCAATTTAGACAAAAAACTAAAATCATCAATTTCATTAAAGTTTAATTCTAAAGCTTCTAAGTTTTCAAATTCGGCTAATAAGCTACAATCATTTAAATATTGGTTATTAGATAAATTAAGCTGACGTAAACTATGCTTCATGTGTATTAATGAACTTAAATCAGAGAATAAATTCGTTGATAAATCTAATACTTCTAAATTTTTTACATAATTTAAATCACTAATACTATATAACCACATTTTATTCATGTGTAATTCTTTTAAATTAGGAAGTGTTCCTAAAATACTTAATGGGAATGGCCCATTTTCAATCCCAATATATAATTTCTTTAGCTTTTTCACCATTTCCAAATAAACAACATTGTGGACACGACTACGCTCTAAATTTAATTCCTCTAAATCATGCATACCTGCTAATGCCGAAATATCCATTGTATATAAGTTATTACGTGAAATATCTAAACGTTTTAATTGACGATATTCACGTAATGCTTGAATATCACGAAGCATGTTTTTAGATAAATTTAAAATAATAATTTCTTTAAGTTCTTTAATTGGTGTTAAATCCTCAATCGCATTACCACATAAATCTAAATATTCTAGATTCGTTGCGTATTCTAATCCATTTAAATGAATAATTCCTGCACTTCTTGCAGAAAGCGATGTTAAACCTAACATGGCTTCTTCATTTAAATCATCCTCATTAATATTTAATGTTCTAATGATAGCTGCACGTAAGTGTTCATCTTTAATCAACATACCATTTACCTCCATTCATTATTTTTATTATATCTCATTTCATGATGATTTTAAACATTTTTCCTTAAAATGATAGCGTTTTCTATGTTATAATTTTTAATAGTTAGGAAGTGTATCTTATGAATCGTTATCCCTTTATTGAAGATATTGTGTATCAAAAATTATCCAAAATTTATATTGATACTTTAAAAAGTAGTGCTTATACACATTTACATGGTTGTGTCATTATCATTAGTCAGCTTGCACTAGAACGTGGCTTAAACGTTGAATATGCGCGTATCGCTGCCATTTTACATGACATCGCAACCTATTGTGAAAACTGTCCACATCGTATTCATGCCAAACAAAGTGCGATCATGGCCAAATCCATTTTAAAACAAACATCACTTTTTGATGATGAAGAAATCACTTGTATTACCACAATGATTGAACGACATAGTCATAAGGATGTAATTGATGATGAAATGTGTGAGCTTTTAAAAGATGCCGATATGCTTACAACATATTATACAACCCTCACTTATCATGATAGTGAACGTCTTCAAAAATTAGTAAAACTAAAGTAAAAGCAAATGTCATTTCAACATTTGCTTTTTCTATGCTTATTTTTTATGATGCAATAACTGAAAATCAACCTCATAAAATGGAACTGTAGCTTGATTTTCATGTTGTCTTAAACCAATCATAATGAGCTTTGATAATAATGTTTCTACATCCATTTTAGGCTTCCATAAATGCATTGCCAGGGAACCAGGAATCACATTAATTTCATTCACATAAAGCTGTTCATCGGCATACAACAAATCAATTCTGACCATCCCCTCTAAACGAATGACATCGGCACAACGTTTTAATGTGGCTTCAATTTCATACATTAAATCGGCATCAATATTAGTATCTATCCATTCATTTTTACGTTCTTCAACATACTTTTCACTAAAAGAGAAAATCGCATCATGACGTTTGATTTCTTCAATTGATGATATTTCATAGCTATTTCCATGCTTGATAATAGCCCCATGAAACTCTCTTACTTTATCAAAATAACGCTCTACGACAATCGTATCATCATATTGAAAGCTATTTGTTAAAGCCTTTTGAAAGTCATAAATATCTTCTACCACTTCAATTCCGATACTAGAACCAGACCCACTTGGTTTTAAAATCAATGGGTATTTTAAGCGCCGACTTTTTTGATATAAAGCTTCATTCATATCATCATGGCGATGAACCTCAAAGAACGGTACCACATTGATACCACCATCCTGTAATACATGCTTCATAATTGCTTTATTATGAGCGAGAGCACAGGTTTGAAGTGATGCTGAGGCAAAAGGAATCCCAAGCCATTGTAAATATCCTTGTAATGTCCCATCTTCACCCGTTTTTCCATGGATCAAAGGTAAGACAAAATTAATTTTACGACGACGTTTAAAAAAGCCCTTCTCACATAAATAAAATCCTTTCTTTCCTTTTTTAAGCTCTACTTCATTTAAATAACGATAATCCTTTTGCAGATAACAATCACGTTGTTTTAAAACTTCCCCACTATACCAACGTTGATGATGATCAATATATAGTGGTATTAACTCGTAGTTTGTAAAAGTTTCTTCAAATAATGATAATGCAGTTAAAATACTTATTTCGTGTTCTAAAGAACAGCCACCAAACATACATAAAACCTGATATTTCATGAACATCCCTTCCCATCCTATTGTATGGAATATTTCTAATTTGGTTCATGAAAGATAATGATCAGGCAGATCATTTTCGATTAATACATACGTTTTCGCATCCGCTAACATCTTTACAAGCACCAACGCTTCTTTCATATTATGACACAAATGAACATGTTTAAAATCATAACCAGTGGTAGTAATGGCATCTAATATTGCTGCACATTGTTGTTCACCAATTAAAATGATTTCATCGCAACAACCACTTGCTTGAATCCCAAAGGCTGCTTGAGAAGAAATAAATTCATTTCCTAGTTCTACAAAACCGCTACTAATCAAAATCTTTTTCCCTGGCATTTTGGATAATACTTCTAAGGCAAAACGCGCTCCTTGGGGATTAGCATTATATGCATCGTCTAATAAAATATAATCCTTCATTACTTTCTTTTCTAAACGATGAGGCGTAAAGGTTAATGTTTTGATTTTCGCTTGTAGTTGCGTAAAAGACATTCCTTTTTGATGAAGCAATGCGACAACAGCACAAATATTCATTACCGCATGTTCTCCAAATAAGCATGTGTGGAAATCATAGCTTTGTTCATGATAGATGATGGTAAAATAAGTTCCGTTTTCATCAATAGACTTCATATGATATTGATAATCATTTTGGGTAGCAGCTCCATAATAAATCATCTTACATTTTAAATCATCACATGCTTTACGCATTACATCATCATCCCCATATACCACTAATAATCCATCATCCTTTAACGCGTTCGCAAGCTTAAATTTCTCTTTTAAGATACAAGAACGACTCTTCATTGTCGCTAAATGTTGATTGGTAATTGGTGTTAAAATCACAGCATCTGGTGCTAATAAACTGGCAATTTCATCCATTTCTCCTAAATGATCAATTCCACATTCACAAATAAACTTTTCGTGTAAATGATTTAATTGACTATTCACAACCTTACTGATTCCCATTGCCGTATTATAAGAGTAGGGAGTAGATAACACATAATATTCATCCTTTACACAATGCACAAGCATATTTTTCACACTTGTTTTACCAGCACTCCCACTGATTCCAATCCGTTCTAAGTTTGGATAATGATACAGCTTATCCTTTGCCAGATCATAGTAATAGCGATTGATTGTATCTTCAATCGGTTGCATAAACTTGAGTGCTAATAATACCATTCCATAAGGAACATAATAAAGGATTGGTGTAAATAAGATAAAAAAAGGTAGTGCCAATAAATGTGCTAGACTGATAAATAAAAGAGATAAACAAAAATATAACATTACCATTAAACGCATACATCTTGGTGTATATGTTAACGATTGACGTTTATCTTGTTGTTGATGATATCGATATAAAATAAATGATAAACACATCATCCATAACAAATAGATAGGTAAACGTTTATGCGCTTCTACCAAGAAACACACAAGAGTAAATAGCAGAAATCCTATACATGCTTTTGGTTTAAGCCACCAACCTTTTTTTAAATCAACCCTATAACGTTGAGAACGATAGGATAATTGTTGGAGTCGCGTTAATGCACTGACAACACTGGTATACCAAAAAACCAAATAAAGTAGATATAACGACATCACTAAAAAGCCTCCTTTAAATAAGCTTCCACAATTTTAATAAAATGCGAATGATTTAAATAGGCAAAATGTCCACCTTTCATTTGTACTAAATAGGCATTAGGTAATAAACGTTCCATCTTTTTACCCATCCATAATGGTGTTACTTGATCTTGTTTACCCCATACTAATAGCGTAACAGCATTAATTTCTGGTAATAAATCACTTATATCTTCATTTACACATTGAACTAAGATTTTTCGCATCATTGGCGATGCTTTTTGAAAATCAACACTTCCCATTTGTGCATCTTTTTTAAAATGCTTAATTACTTTATATGCATATACTTTCAAATAATAATTTAAAGTACGTGGTGCCTTAATTCCAGCAGCTCCTGTTAAGATTAAGCCCTGACAATGGTATTTATGGGCATAATGCAAAGCGATACGTGCCCCAAAGCTATGGGCGATAATAAGCGGCTTTTCTAAATGTAATTCCTGTAGTAAATCATATAAAACATCGCTATATGTTTCGATTGTCCATGGATAAGGTGGTTCTTCACTCTTTCCAAAGCCTGCTAAATCTAAATTCACAACACAATATTGTGAGCTTAAGTCCTTTTGTAACATTGCCATCTGTTGTCTACTTTGGCCCCACCCATGTAACAAGACAATACAATGACCTTCTCCACATACATCAACCATCAAGTCACATTCATGTATTTTCAAATCAATTCCTCCATTCTTTCTATTGTATGTTAGAAGTAGCTGTATTTGTCAAAAAAACATCTCTTTCGAGATGCTTTCATTCTATTTTAGTATTTTCTTTTGTTTATAAATTTTAAAGATTACCCCATCTTGTGTATTTTCACCACAGATTTGATATCCATATGCATGAACAATCTTAGATACAATCGATAATCCTAATCCAAATTTACCACCTGCACCTTTTTCATATGGTTTAAATAACGTTTGAATACGATCTTCTTCCATCTGTGGTCCATCGTTAGCTATAGATAATCCTGTACTTTCATTAAGACGAATCATAATCTTTGTTGTGGCATAACGTAATGCATTTTCTAATATATTTTCTATTACAATACGCCACGGTTCTTCACTACCATCAAACACAATATCATCTAAAATCGTTTGTATTTCAATTTCAGGTTTAATCAAACGAATGTTTTGTACGACAAATTGAATTACCTCTTTCATATTTGTACTAGTTTCACCATTTTCCTGTGAAATTAAATATTCAACACGATTCATATATAACAGAGAATGTACTTTCTTTTCTAAACGCTCGGCATTTTCAATAATAACATCTACACTTTTCTCAACTGTACCGTATGGATAAATACCATCCTTAATGCTTTCTCCATAGCTTTTAATCGTTGCGATCGGCGTTTTTAAGTCGTGAGATATATTATGAATCATATCTTCTTTAGTTTTTTCTTGTTTTGCAAGCTCTGCTTGCATATCGACAAGGGCATTGGCAAGGGCACCAATTTCATCTTGACGATTCACAATGAGCTTTGCATCCTCTCCATTTTTAATTCGTAAAATATAATTACGGATTTGATTTAAAGGATGAATAACCGTAATAGACCATACGATAATAATCATAAAGATTACAAATACAACAAGTGATGTAATATAGACAAGTGAATTCGTTAAAATTTCTTTTAAGGCATCCATTGAGTTTGAATAGGTTTTAGAAACCCAAAAGGTCTGATCATAGACACGCATAATACTATAATAGGAGTCTAAATCAGCTTCTACATCCTTGACGATTCCATGTAGTTTTTCTTGGTTCTTAGATAGCATGGATATAATATCATTTTTTATTTGTTGAATTTCTTTTTCAGTTAATCCATACATCGCACTTGATTTATAAAAAATCATATTCCCACCTGAAATTTCAACTGGATACGTTTCGATTCCATTGGCTTTATTATAAGAATCTAAATGTGGATTCACTGATACTAAAGTATTTTGAGTATCATCTAATGATTTATAGATTTGTTGGCTTACAGCACTATTTACTGCATCATTAACATAGACAAAGAAAAACACGGAAAAAAATATCATCAACCCTGACATCAGTAACAATAGTTGTCGTGTTAAAGATAAGCTAGAAATCCATTGATAAAATTGTTTCATAATTATCCTAAACGATATCCATATCCATAGATTGTATGAATGTTAAGGTTTGGTAATTTTTTACGTAATCTTCTTAATGTATCATCAACCACACGATCATTCCCAAAATAATTTTTTTCATCCCATACATTGGTTAGAATCATTTCACGATTAAACGCTATTCCTTTATTACGAATAAACATCATTAATAAATCAAATTCTTTGGTAGTTAGATCAATTTCTTGACTTCCATCAAACACTTTACGTTGTTCCTCATCTAATTCATAACCATCAATTAAAATACGATTACTTCCACGATATACACGTTTGATTACATTGTTTACACGTAATACTAATTCTTTTGGTGAGAATGGCTTCGTGATATAATCATCGCTACCTTTTTCTAACCCAATGATACGATCAAACTCTTTATCACGCGCACTCATAAAAATGACTGGAAGTTCTTTTTTATAATTACGGATTTCTTCAATTAAATCAAAACCACTCTTATTATCTAGCATGATATCTAATATCCATAAATGAACATCATCTTTAATATGCTCCATAGCTTGTTCATATGTATAATAAGAATGAACTTCATATCCTTCTTTAATTAAATATTGGCTAACTAAATCATTTAATGCTTTTTCATCTTCTACAACACAAATAATTTTTTTCATATTTCCACCTCTTTCGTAGCTTGGTAGTGTCAAAAATCGTTCATTTCGATACAAATACACTACTCTATATTTGTTATATATAAACAGTCTTTTTCACCTGTTTATTCCTTTGTTTTCAACAAAAAAAGTGAAACCCTGTGTTATACTTTAGTCGCGACACCAAAATAGAAAGGATTTCACCATGGAAAGTATAACACATATTTTAGATTCTATTAACACTTTTTCTACAAACAATTTTATTTTTTCACAATATATCGAAGTTTTTAAACTTTT
>JAXJYR010000260.1:0-7835 GCA_036306885.1 Longicatena sp. | reverse complement strand
CTAAAAATTCATCGCCTAAGCAGTCAATGACAGGCATACTAATAGAATCTACCCATACATCAGCTAAAATTGCCCCTGCAGCTGCCAAAGAATCTATATGATTAGAGAATAATAAGCATGCTGGGTTTTTTTCTAAGGCACAGGCACAATATAAGACAAGACCTCCAGTTGTAGAACCAATCGTTTGTGGTAAACATAATGCTTTATTTAACATTGACTTACCATGGATATCATGATTATTTTGATCTCCACATTTTACTTCTTTATCTCCAAATTGAAGTGCCATTTGAAATGATGCTAACGTATTAAATCCTTCTTTTGACACAAGTGCTTGTGCACTTACTTCTCCTGGTGTTACCACTCTTCCTTGAAATCTTCTCATAATGCACCTCCGGTAATCATGGTTAAAATTTGATCATCGCGATAATAACGAGCACTTGTATAAGTACGTAGTTTATTTGATGATGTAATCACAGGCATTTTTTTACATAGTGGATTATTCATATACATCAATGGACAAATGTATGATGTAATAACTCCTGTTGCTTTTAAGCGTGATGCATATTCACTTGCTTCAAATTGTTTTAATACCGCTGGGGCAGCGGTTAACACAGTTGGAATTTTAACTTTTTTCAAATTGTTTTGTTTTAACCCTGCTTCAATTTTTACTGTCCAATCTTTTAATTGCGCTAGTGATAAATGTGGACATCCAACAAAACATAATTTCGGTTTTGCATCTTGATTTTTCCACATAATAGGATAGTTTTGTTGAACCTCTGCTAATACTTGATCATCAATAATATATTCTTTCGCACCTTCGACAATTAGTTTTTCTCCTAATTCCTTTGCTTCTGGTGTCAAATCATTAATATGGTATAGACCAACTGCTCCATTACTTGCTGTTGCCGCACCAAAGTCTTTTAAATATGAACATACTTCATCTGTTAATTCATTTCCTAACCATTGATTTAAACCATAAATATATGGAACATCTTCCATTACTTTCATTCCAATTGCAGAACCTAATAGCTGTGCTTCTGGTTTTTTCGTCATTTGGACTTTAATCACCCATGTAGCTTTTCTTCCTTCATCGCTTAATAATCCAAAATAAGGAACATAACCTACAATAGAACCCATAATATCGATAATTCCTGAGTTACGATTACAACGTGCTCCTAATACAGAGTTCGCATAAACTACTGCACTTGATTCTGCCCAAGATAAAATATCTCCTTTTTGCGGTTTATTTCCCACTTCATCCATGTAACAAGTACATGTAAATGCATCTTGGTTCATAAGTCCTAGCTTTTGAAGTTGTTTTTCATAGAAATCTTGTTTCGTATACATAAATTTATTGAACACTAAATTTTGTAAAATATTAGCTGGTACATTTTTATCAATTGGACGAGGGTCAACTGAGAATTTTTGTTTACTACATACATCTGCATCTAAAATTTGTTGCATCAAATCATATACTGGTGACATTACTTTTAATCCAAATGATGTAACTAAGTGATTGTATTTTGAAGTAATCGGCACTAATTTTTTTGCTTCAAAGGCATCACCATACATCACTAAAGTTTTCATCACCTTCGCTAGTGTCTCACCTTGTTCACCATCTAAAATGGCTTGTTGTTCTTTTGTTAAAATCATATGTATCTCCTTTTATAGCTTCATACAAACTTCCCATGCACCCCAAATAACGCTACGTAAGTTTCCAACTTTTTTCGCATCACCAATCACATGTACATTTTTCGTTTTGTTTACCAATGGGTTTGGATGATATCCAATTGATGTAATTACATTATCACATTCAACACTGAATGTTTTTCCATCTTTTCCTTTTAAAATTACTTCGTTTTCTTTAATTTCACATAATGATGTTTCTAAATAAACTGGTACTTTATATGTTTTAAAGAAGTCTCGTAAATAGCTTGTGTTTGCTAAACAAACACCTTTGGTCGTAATTAAGTCATCTTGCATTTCCACAATCACTGGTTTTTTACCTTTTAAGTATAGGTCATAGGCAATTTCACAACCAGTAAGACCCCCACCAACAACAACTACTTTTTCTTTTACACTTTGACGTTCTAATAAATAGTCAATTGCTTCCATACTATATTTGCTACCTACTACTGGAAGCTTGTTGGCGATGGCACCAGTCGCAATAATAACTTCATCTGCATTTAATTGGTTAATATCGCTAATTTCGGTATTTAAATATACTTCAATTGGATATTTTGTTAATTCACGACGATACCATTGAATTAGATCACGATCTTTTTCTTTAAAAGATGGTGCTGAAGCCGCAATAAATACTCCACCTAATTCATTACTTTTTTCATAAAGTTTAACATGGTGTCCACGTTTTGCTAATAAAATAGCTGATTCCATTCCAGCAATTCCACCACCGATAATGGCGATATTTTTAACTTTTTTAGCTGGTTTAATATTAAATTTTTTCGATTGCATTGTTTCAGGGTTCAATGCACAGCGTGCTAATCCCATTGTATCTGTTAAATCCTGAGTATTAGCATGTCCTTTTGATGATGAGAAGTTAAAACATCCACTGTGACAACAAATACATGGTTTAATTTCTTCAACGCGATCTTCAATTAATTTCGTAATCCATTGTGGATCAACCAAGAATTGACGTGCAATTCCAACCCCATCAATTTGTCCTTCTGCAACTGCTTTTGCCCCTACTTCAGGGTCCATCCTTCCTGCACATACAACGGGAATATCAACATATTTTTTAATGTGTGATACATCTTTTAGGTTACAGTTTTCTGGCATATACATTGGTGGATGTGCCCAATACCATGAGTCATATGTACCATTATCCGCATTTAACATATCATATCCAGCATCTTGTAAGTATTTTGCAGCTTTTTGTGATTCTTCCATGTTACGTCCTACTTCAACATAATCTTCATCTGGCATTGCCCCTTCACAGAATCCTTTCATTTTTGATTCTACTGAATAACGAAGTGATACAGGATAGTCTTTTCCACAAACCGCTTTGATTGCTTTTACGATTTCTGCCGCAAAACGATAACGATTCTCAAAGCTTCCACCGTATTCATCAGTTCGTTTGTTAAAGAATTCAATCGCAAATTGATCTAATAAATATCCTTCATGTACTGCATGAACCTCTACTCCATCTACACCAGCTTCTTTACATAATTTAGCTGTTTTCGCAAAGGCTTCAATAATTTCATGAATTTGTTCCTTTGTCATTTCTGGACATTCAATATCATGTGCCCATCTTGATTTTTGCGGACTTGGCGATGCTAGTTCATGCGATGTATCAATAACTGGTTTAATTAAAGCACGTGTAAACTTATTTTTATGTAATGGTGCTACTAATTCTGTAATCGCCCAAGAACGTCCCATTCCAGCTGTTAATTGAATAAACAATTTTGCTCCTGTTTTATGAATTTCATCCATAAATTCTTTTAAATCTTTAAACATTTTTTCATTTTGATATAACCATTTTCCCCAAAATACGTCTTTGATTGGAGCGATTCCAGGAATAATTAATCCAACATTATTTTGAGCACGTTCTAAAAATAATTTAGCTGCTTCTTTATCAAAATGACACCCCGTTAATTCAAACCATCCAAATAATGATGTTCCCCCCATTGGACACATTACAATACGGTTTTTAATTTCCACATTCCCTATCTTCCAAGGTGTAAACAATGCTTCATACTTTTCATTTACTTTGTTCATATGATACTTCCTTTCTATATTAATCCATTCCTTTAATTGTACGATATTCTACCCTAGTGTCAATGCATTATGATAAATATGTAATATTTACAACTTATTTTATATTTTTGGTTAAATTGGTTATAAGCATATGTTTGCATAAAAAAAGCATCTGTTGCCAGATGCTTTCTATAAGCATTATTTTGCAGTTGCGTATTTAATTGTAGAGTATGGAGTATAGACTGCGTATTTGATTGTCTCACCTGATTTGTAAGTTTTGTAACCACGAACTTTGAAGAAATATTTTTTACCACTACTTAAAGCTTTCGCTGTGCAGCTGGTTTCTTTGGTAGTAATTAGTTTTGTATATTTTCCTTCAATACTAGTTGCACGATAAACTTGGTAGTAGGTTACACCTTCCATTTTATTCCATGAAACTTTGATTGATTTTGTCGCTGCGTTTAACGTTACTACTGGCGCAACTTTTTCAACACTTCCTGCTACAGTGTTAGATGCATCGCTCATCACACGATTAGTTGAGTCATAACGTCCCGCTTTTAATACGAACTCGTAATCCCCATGTGGTAGTTCTGCTGTCGTATATTCTAAGTCTTTTGCACCTAATGTAAGAACTTTTTTCATTTTGTCATCATTACGTTTACGATACACAATGTAACGAGTAGCTCCATCAATTTTGTTCCAGCTTAATTTGAATGTAGAAGTTGAAACTGATTCGATAGCTAGTGTTACTTTACCCTGTAATGTTGTAGCTTGTGCAACTGTTTCACTTGCTTCTGCTACATAGCTATCATTTTTAGCTACTACATAGAATGCATATTCTTTACCGGTCATAACACCACTTACTGCTAATGTAGTATCTTCTACGGTTTTATAAAGCTTAAATTCATCGCTATCATATGCTTTACGATAAACATCATAAGCAGTAGCATGTTCTGCTACATCCCAAGTTAAGGTAATTGTTTTATAGTTGGTATCTTCTGCTTTTACATTTTCAACTTTAGAAGGCTCTTTTATCTTAGATAAAGTAGTATATTCTAACTCAATACCATTTGAACGATTTCCAGATATATCATAAATATATAATATTACTTTTCCACTTGTATTTGGAGATAATCCCTCTAATACATATGTCGTCGTATTTAATTGGGTCAAAATATCATAAGATGGCAAACTTACTAATTCATAATAAGCCACATCATCTGATTCTGATGAACTCCATTCTAAAGCAATACTTGACGATGTGATATCTTTTATGTAAAAGAATTTAGGATCAAGTGGTTGGATACGATCTTGTTCCACTAATTCATTATATGCATTATTTAACAATATTATCATTTCATCAATATCACTTTGCGATGGATTTTCTTGTTCCATCATTAATTTTGCTTGTTTATGAACTGCATTTAAAAGTTCCATACTTTCTTTTGTATAAAACTCTGGATGTAATAATGCACTTTCTGATTTAGCTAAAACTTCCATTAATAGAGTACGATCTACTACTTCTTCATCGCCACTATGTTTTTCTAATACATAACTACATACAGTGTTATCTTTTGCTTTTAAAACTAAAATCATTTCATCTTCATTTAACACATCTGCCGAAATAACACTTCCATTATGAACTTCACCATAATAGCTTTCATTGATATATAAATCATAGCTAGCTTGTAATTGAAGTACTACATCCACATCACTTTTGATACAATAAGAACCCTTTTCATTTTGACCAATCGTCTTATTATTTTGCAATAAAGTAATGCCTATTTCTTCATAATCAGCTAATTGTAAAGATGTCGCAAGACTTTTATTTGATAAAAATTGGGCATCTAACCATTCAATCCTTTGCGTCATCCAGTTTTTAAAATCAGATACTTTACTAGTATAAGATTCATAATCATGCCAAATTTTAGCATTATCACTTCCTGAAGCTTTTAAAATCGCTTCATAAGTATCAATTTTACCACCGTTTTCAATAATCGTTTCTAATACATCTCGATATTTTAAATATTGATTCCTTAATTTCGCAATAAAATAAGGATCCTGAATTAAATATTTATACCATGATTTTGCTTGAGTATCATACGCAAAATATAATGTTTCCCAACGATCATAATATTCAAACACTTGTTCATTTCCTGATGAGAAATCGAAATCCCAAACTGGACCCATCATCATTTTACCATCCACATCTTGATACATATAAGTGCTACGTTTCATGGCGTCATAGTTAAAAAATATTTCTTGAATTAAGAAATAACTTAATAATGCATCCATATCAAATAAATCACTATAGTGAATGCTTTGTTGGTTATGTGTAACAGTAAAATCCTTTGAATTTTGAATCGCCGCTTCAAATAAATTGATATAGTCTTTTAAATTATTAAGCATCGTTTGATTTGTATATAAATATTCAGGACTTTTCACCATCATTGGTTGGTTAAGTGATGATGTAAATACCGTTAATTCATCCATTGTTTCATCTAATTCAATTAAATATCCCCCATTTGGATTTGGCAGTTCAATATAATCAGAAACATGAATCGTTGTCGCATCTAACATGAAATCTGATGGATAAAAGGTAAACGTTCCTGATGTAATCCAGCTTAAATTAGAAATTAAATCATCTTCTAATTCACTTCTTAATGATTTATCAAAATTATGTTTTTTCGCTACAGCTTTCGCTAAATCCTCTGCCGTTTTTTCCCAATCATAAATGTTTACACGATTTTGGTCTACACGAATATGTTCACACAATTGATAGTTTCCTACCTTACGGCCATTCAACACAACATCTACTAATATACTTTTAACCGAATACAAACCCATTTCATCCCCTAATTCAAGGGCTATTTGATTTCTTAATAAACTTTTATCTAAATAATTCGCAAGTAATACCCAATGTTTACTTTCACCCATTCCATATAAATCAGCCTTTTCCTCTAGCTTTAAACGATATGGTTTTTTAGGTAGCTCCCAAGTTGAGTTTCCACGTCCTTTTATTTCAGTAGCACCTTCATATTGAACTGAAGTAGGGTATTGTTTACTACCACTCATCTTTATCATCGCATTTTGATATTGCTCTTTAGATATAACCTCTTGTCCATATTCGACATCAATATAGATAACCGGTATATCACTTACTAATATTTGTTTAGTAATAATGTTATTAGTGGATGATACTTCTACCTCAATTAGTCTTTGTTGGTCAAATTGATTGGTCTGATACTTGGTAGAACCAGATTGAATGATTTCTCCTTCACTTTTCCAAGTGATGTCACATTCGCTTACTTCTACACCATTAATTATAATTTCAATTGGTTCTCCCACAGATACGTAATCTTGGACAAATTTTACTTCAAAGTTACTTTCTGCCTTCACGACTGTATCAAAGCTTACATATTGAACATTGCTTATTGTCATCCATAACACAAGCATCATCGTTATAATTTTTTTCATTTTTCTTTCTCCTTTATACACCTATTCTAATCAGTTAAATCAACTGATATTTATGTATAAAGAAAACATCTGTTGCCAGATGCTTTCTATAATCATTATTTTGCAGTTGCGTATTTAATTGTAGAGTATGGAGTGTAAACTGTATATTTAATGTCTTCTCCTGATTTGTAAGTTTTGTACCCACGAACTTTGAAGAAGTATTTTTTACCACTACTTAAAGATTTAGCTGTGTAGCTTAATTCTTTTGTTGTAATAAGTTTTGTGTATTTTCCATCTTTACTTGTTGCACGGTAAACTTGGTAGTGTGTTACACCTTCCACTTTTTTCCATGAAACTTTTACTGATTTTGTTCCTGCTTTTAATGTTACAGCTGGTGCTACTTTTTCAACACTTCCTTCTACAGTGTTAGATGCATCAGTCATCACACGATCTTTAGAATCGTAACGTCCTGCTTTTAAGATGAATTGGTAATCACCGTTTGGCATTTCTGCTGTTACATATTCTAATTTATCAGCACCTAATGTAAGAACTTTTTTCATTTTGTCGTCATTACGTTTACGGTACACAATGTAACGAGTAGCTCCATCAATTTTGTTCCAGCTTAATTTGAATGTAGAAGTTGAAACTGGTTCGATGTCTAATGT